>CAZMNL010000227.1:0-5397 GCA_964567525.1 uncultured Anaerolineaceae bacterium | reverse complement strand
GGTAAAGCAAAAAGTGCAAAGGTAGAGAACACTCATCTTGCTTCGGGAACTTTCGGAAACGCGGACTCATTTTTGCACGACTACTTAATCCGGCAGGTTGGGCGGTTTGGGCGGCGAGATAGCGGGATCGTCGTCATCGTAGGGCGTCAGCCCCAGGCGGCGCGCGCGTTCGAAGCGCATCGTCTCGCCCATGCCCGGCTCCCACTCGTCGGCGAGCGCGCCCACCGCGCGCGTGAGTTCCAGCCCGCCCAGGTTGCGCGCGATGATCTCCAACCGGCGCGGGTCGGCCCAGGTGACGGTATCGACCTGCACGGCCACCGCGCCCGCTTCGATCAGGTCGCGGGCGTCGTCGGCGGTGTGGACGCCGCCGCTGCCGGTCACGGGGATATCGAGCGCCAGCGCCACCTGCCCGACCGCGCGCAAAATCTGCGCGTGCAGCCAGGGACCGTACACGCGCCCGCCGACCAGCCGCCCGGTTTCAGGATCGCGGGTTGTGCCGCGCGGCGGCGCAGCGACCACCACGCCCCCGGCCCCGGCTTCCTGGGCCGCGCGCGCCGATTCCAGCGCGGAATACAGCGGCACGCGCACCAGCAGCGGGCGCAGCGTGTTACTCAGCGCCGCGCGCACCATGACTTTGACGTCTTCGGGCGTGGCGCGGTCGTGAACGCCCAACTCGATCCCGGCGACCCCTTCGGCGCGGTCCAGCACCCCGGCGCACTGCGCCACGTCATCCGGCGACGTGGCGACCACGTGGACGATCACCGGGGCGAGACTGCGCGCCCAGTTCGCCCCGTAACGCTTGATGAGCTTGACCGCGCCCGGATTGGGCAGCCCGGTGTGGACCAGGATACCGGACGGCATGGGGACCACGCGCGGCCCGCGCGCGACTCTGCGCGCCTTCCACGTCACCGGGTTGGTCACAATTGCGCCGAGTTTGGTCAGGTCCAGGATATCCCGGTACGCCGCGCCGTCAAACCCGAAGGTTCCGGCGGCGGGCATGACCGGGTTTTCGATCACCAGGGATTCTTTTCCGAGTCGGGTCAGTTCGATCATGAGATTAAGCGCTCGCAGGTTAGCCGGATAACAGGATGATTGGCAGCATTATACCCAACATTACCGCCACGATCACGCCGATAATGACCATGGCGAGCGCGAACTGTCCTGCGCCGTAGTTCGTGCGGTACGGGTCCACGTCGCGCGGCAGCAGGTGATCCTGTTTGCGCGCCGACGCGGGCCGCTTGAGCCGCACGCGCCCGTTATCGAACTTCTCCACCAGCACCCACCCGGCCTCGGCCTCTTCTTTGAGCATCTGTTTCAGCTTGTGGGGATCGCGGAAGGATTCGAACGCCGAGCGCACGATCTTAAATTCCCACTCGTCGCGCAGGTCTTCGGGGGTATAGTCGGTCATTTCCTCTTCCTCTTCCTGTTGGCGGCGTCTGTGTTCAGCCGCCGCCGCAGCACCCGCATAAGCCATTGGCCTGATCCTTTCACGTCGGCAGCGACACCAGCACCACCACCAGCGCAATCGCCACCAGCACCACCGCCAGCACAATCGCCAGCGCGATCAGGTGCAGGTTTTGCGCGCTGAGACTCGCCGCCGGTATATATATCGTGCGGTACGGATCGATATGGGGCGGCAAAAAACGATCCTGGGAACGGGCCGCACGCCGCCGCCGAAAGCGCACCTGCGAGTCATTATACTTATCGGTCATAATCCACCCGGCCAGCGATTCTTCGCGCAGCAGGGTTTCCAGGTGTTCGCGCTGCCCAAACTCACGGTTGCGCGCGCGCACGATCTTAAATTCCCACTGGGTATCATCCCTTAACATATCGCGGTCATACCCGGTTGTGTGCATGACAGCCCTCCTTCGCAAGCAGCAATCAGCGATTAGGCTTCGCCATGAAAATAATTACCCCATCCCCTATCCCCTTCTCTGAGGGAAGAGGAACCCTGCTTTAAGCTGTCAGCTAAAAACCAAAGGCGGCGGTATGCGGTGACAGCTCACGCGCGCGATCAGTGGGCCGCCCATGTTCATCCCTTTGGAGTGTCGCCGTGCGCATGACATAACGCTCATTTCTATTATCGAATGAATGCCCGGCTGCCGATCCCCAACTTATTGGGGGAGTTCCCTATACCGTTGGCGGCGGCACACCCACCAGTTTTTTCTTGCGCTTACTTTGACTTTCTCTGCGTCTTCTGCGCTCTCGGCGGTGAATCGCTTTTCTGTTTTCAGAGACGATTATCGCGCGGGCAGCCGTTCGCGGTGCATTTCAATTATGTACAGATCGTGTTAAACATAGCGCGGAATGCCAAATCACGCCGCCTTTGATTTTTCGCACAGGGACCGCTGTGCTATACTGGCGCTATGTCACACGTAGATTACGGACCGGACGCGGTTCAATGGGCGGCGCGCCTGGCGCGCTGGGCGCAGCGGCGGCGGCTGCATGGCCTGCTGGCGGCGGCGCTGGACCTGGGCGAACCGCTGGGGCCGGTCGGCGCACAGGTGTTATGGATCGCGCAGCCCGCGTTGAGCGTCTTTCTGCCGCGCGCGGAGATCGATACGCTGGCGCGCGTGATCGAAGCGCCCGGCGGGGTCGCGTGGCTGCGCGATCAGATCGACGAGATCGCGCCGGATATCGGGCAGTACACAGCACAGGGTCACAGCGATACAGGCGGCAAAACTGATGAATGATGCCGGTTTGACATGGGTTCTTCTGGCGATTGCCTTTGCAGCGATGATGGTCGGGCGCTTTGTGGTGCGCCGCTTTACGGTGCATTTCCGGCCCATCGCGGCCTACGAAGTGCTGCCGCTGCTGGCGGCGGACGTGGTTGAGAGCAACCGGCGGCTGCACTTCGGACTCGGCTTCAGCGCGCTGGGTCAGACCAGCACGATCACCGCGCTGGTCGGGGCCGAGTTGATCTACCGCATGACGGCGCGCTTCGCCATCGGGGGGCAGACCCCGATCCTGACGCTCAGCAGCGGGATGACGCTGCCGCTCGCCCAGGACACCCTGCGCCGCGCCTACGTCTACCGCCAGAACGCGGACAAATGGCACAGCGCGCTGGCGGTGTGGTTCCCGGCGGGGCGGCGTTCGCTGGCTTACGGGGCCGGGGCCGCGAGTCTCGCCGCCGATGCGCAGGTGGACGCGAACGTGATGTTCGGGCATTACGGCAGCGAACTGGCCCTGATCGGCGAAAGCGCGATACGCCTGGACCAGCGGTTGGTCGCCCACAGCGACGTGCTCGAAGGGCAGGCGGTTGCCTTCGCCCAGGCCGACAGCGTGCTGATCGGCGAAGAACTCTACGCCGGACCCGCATATATGGACGGCAGCGCCCTGCAACGCGGCGGCCTGATCGCGCTGGAAACGCTGCGCTGGCTGGTGATCCTGGCGATACTGGTCGAGGTGCTGCTAGGGCTTCTGTAGTCCAAATGGGTGAGTGCCCGTGCGAATCCGGCATGGTACGATAGGGGAACGAGCCAAGTGAGACGCCATCGCTTAGTACACTTTTTAACCACCGTCACCGTGATCAGCCTGGCGCTTGTCAGCCTGGTAGGGCTGGTGGTGCGCGCGGGCACGACGCCCTACAATTTCACCGTGTTTCTGATCACGTTGGTGACAGTGGTCGCGGCGCTGGCCGTGCTGGCCGGGCTGGTGAACCTTCTCGGCGTACACCTGGGGCGTTTCGTGCGCGCGGAACGCGGCTGGCCGTACAGCATCGTGGTGCTGGTGGTGATGCTGGCCGTGATCGTGCTGCGCATTCTGGACGGGGCCGGAGTCTGGACCGGCGACCTGAAAGGCGAAAGCCTCAGCACGCGCGTTTTTGAGGCCGTACAGGTCAGCCTGGAGTCGGCGTTGGCGGCGCTGCTGGTGTTTTTCCTGGTGTATGCCGCTTATCGCCTGATGCGCCGCGAGGTTTCGATCTGGAACGTGATCTTTTTGCTGTCGGTGATCGTCGCGCTGATCGGGTGGATTCCGTCGTCGCAGTTGGTGGACTTCAGCCACCTGCGCAACTGGTTTATTGAAGTGCCCGTCAGCGCGGGCGCACGCGGGATTTTGATCGGCATCGGGCTGGGTACACTGATGGTAGGCGTGCGCGTATTGACCGGGCAGGACCGGGCGATTCGCGGTTAACGGCGCGCGGTGATTTATTCACAAGCGGGGAATACAGCATTATGTCGGACGACTTTTTCTCATTTGATGACGACGACCTGACGCCGGATTGGATGTCAAGCGACCCGGTCGAGCCATCACCCGGCGGCGATGAAGATCACATCCCGCCCGCAGATCAGGCTGCTTCCCCGCCGTCACATGCCGCCGGGGCAGACCGTCCACCCTGGGAGCAGATGCCGGGCGAGTCCACACCACCGCCCACCGCTGAGACCGGGACACCTCCCTGGGCCATGCTGCCGGGCGACGCGCCGCCGCCGTCTGTGCCTGCTGCATCCGTGCCCTGGGGCGAGGCCGGGAGTACGCCCCCGCGCCCTGTTGATCCGGTCGCTGCCGATCCGGGTGAGGATGACGCCGCGTGGCTGAGCAGCTTCGGGGCCGCTGCTGCGAGTGCCGGTTTTGACAGCGCCGGGGCTGACACGGACGACGACGCCTGGCTGTTTGCCGGTGACGACGACGAAGCACTGCCGCAAGCCCCCGCTGAACCTGCTGCCGCTGATGCGCCGGACGATGATCTCGCCGATATGGATTTCCTGTTCGACGAGTATTTCGAAACGTCGCTGGCAGCGGACGCTCCGCCCCCCGGCTTTGGCGCGGATGACGACGACCTGGCCGACCTGGACGAATTATTCGGCGACCTGGGCGAGTCTCCGGCGGAAACCCCCGCAGGCGACGATGCAGCCGAACTGGACTGGCTCTTTGAAGACGACGATCTCGACCGCGACGAGACGCCCGCCGAACGTGCGGCCCCCGGCGATCTGCCGACCACTGCCGCCGACTTCGACGCCCTGCAAGCGGACCTGTTCGGGGATGCGGGCGCTGCGCCCGAAACCGACTCCAGCGTGCCTGCCGACCTGCAAGACCTGTTGTTCGGTGAAGACACGGACGAGAGTCCCGCCGAGATGGACTGGCTCCTTGAAGACGACGATCTCGCAGCCGGTGACACGGACGGGCACACGGACGGTGACGAGGACAGCGACGAAACCGAAGACGCCGTGCCCGATTGGGTGCTGGCGGGTTATAAGGACGAAGAGGAAGCTGTTCCCACGCCCGAACAAGAGTCTCCAGACGAAGCCGAAGACATTATCCCGGAATGGCTGCAACCGGCAGCCGTCTCTGTGGCGCGCGGCGACGATCTCACCTTCGACTTTGACGACGACGATTCGGACACGGACGACGAAGCCGAAGACCTGCCCGACTGGATCGCGCACGCTGCCGCAGAGTCCG
>CAZMNL010000226.1:0-5470 GCA_964567525.1 uncultured Anaerolineaceae bacterium | reverse complement strand
GCGGCAGCCCCTTCGGCACCCCTCCAAATTATCTGACAGCTTCGAATAGAGGACCCATTTTCTGATTAGTTTTGTTACCCTGCCTTTTTGAAACGATACCCAAAAAGTGATCACACGAGCGAAAATTCATAATCTAAATAATATTGATACGCCATCAGCCCTATCATCACATATTCGATCGTCTGTCTTGCGTCGGCCATGACACCTGCTCACTTGGTCTATTCACAAAAAACGCCCGCAGTTTACTGCACTGCGCGCGTTTGTCAAGTTTGTCCGACTGAGCCACAATTATCTTACAGATTGCTTGATGGCAACCAATTACACATATCTTCCAGTCCGCTACACCGGCTTAAGTGTAAATACATACTACGCTTACCGTGCCCCAACCGAGGTTTGTCAATCGATAGAATTTAAGTGGATTTTAATTGACTCGACGCCAATAGCATGAGATAGTATTAAGATGACATAAAAAGGAGTCAGAATCCGATGAGACGACGCGCAATTGTCAAAAGCTTGATTGTTCTGGCATTTTTTTCGCTGATTTTTGTTGTTCCCCAGTTTAAGACATGGGCTATCCCCGCAGAAATCAATAAGAGCTTCACCCCCACGATTATCAATCCTGGCGGTGTATCCACGCTGCGGATCCAACTCTTTAACCCCAACACCGGGTTTGATCTGACCAATGCGGCCTTCACCGATAATATGCCAGCGGGCATGTTCATCGCTGACCCGCCCAACATCACCAACACCTGCGTCGGCACAGTCGATGCCTTACCGGGGGCTAACACGTTCTCGATCTCTGGCGTGACAATCCCCGCGCAGGTCGGTTCGACACCGGGCGATTGCGTGATCACGGTCGATGTGACTTCCACCGTGCAGGGCAACCTGATCAATAGGATCCCGGCTAATGCGCTGACCACTGACCAGGGCGAAACCAACAGCACGGACGCCAGCGCCACGCTGACCGTGCGCTCAATGGCAAACCTGACGCTGAATAAGCTGATGAACCCCAACACGTTCTTCAGCGGCGAAACGTCACGTTTGCAGCTTCGCATCATCAACAATGATGCGACAGTTCCGCTGACCGGTGTAAACCTGACAGACGTATTCCCGCCGGAACTGAGCATCGCCGATCCCGCCGATATTGCCATTGGCGCGAACTGCGGCACGCCCACCGTGACCGCGAACCCTGGTGACGGCGAAATCGCCATCGAAAGCGCGTCCATCGGCCCGAACCAGACCTGCAATATTTTTGTAGATGTCACACAGACGGATATCGGCAGCTTCACCAACATCATCCCGGCAGGGGCCGTTACTTCCGACCAGGGCATCGACAACCAGGAAGTCTTCATCAATTACTCGGTGCAGGCGAACATCCTGAATATCTCCAAGAACTTCACGCCCAGCCGGTTGGATGCGGGCGAAGTTTCCACACTGGGAATCACCTTAAGCAACCCCACCGACACCACCGCGATTGGGATTGACATTGTTGATAATCTGCCCGCAGGCGTTATCGTTGCCACACCGCCGAATGTGACGTTCAACCCCGCGAACTGTGGCACACCGACCGTTACTGCGGTGGCAGGGTCCGATCAAATCCTGATCGATGGCGCGCAAGCGCCCGCGAACACGTCCTGTACGATTTTCGTCGATGTGACCTCTCCGACGTTCGGAGTTTTCGTCAACGTCATCCCACCGGAAAATGTGAGTTCCGGTAACGGTTTTGAGGCCAGCGGCTCAGCCAGCGCCACCGTGCGCTTCAATGGGTTGAGCATGGGCAAGCTGTTCACACCGGACATTATCGAATCCGGCGGAATCAGCCGCCTGCAAATCAGCTTCACTAACCTGCTCTCTACCCCGCTGACGGAAATCAATCTGACCGATTTCTTCCCCGCCGCAATTGATGTTGCCACGCCGCCCAACGCATTTACCGACTGCGGCGGTGTACTGACGGCCAACGCGGGCGACAGCCAGGTATCAATCACGGGCGCGACCGTTCCGGCCAGCGGAACCTGTATCATCGAAGTAGACGTGACCGCGACGGCGACCGGCGGCGCAGCAGATTACACAAACAATATCTTTGCCGATGATGTGACGACCGGGACGGTAGACCCGCAGCCCGTACCCCACCCCGCAACCAACGATACTATCCGTATCGTGCCGGTGGGCGGCGGCGGGACCAGTTCGCCGATTGCCAGCAAAGCGTTTTCGCCCGGTACGGTGCAAGTCGGCCAGGAAGCCCGGCTGACGATCTCGATCTTCGCGCCGGATGACGCCCTGACCAATGTGGACTTCATCGACACGCTGCCTACCGGGCTGACCATTTCGGCCTCGCCCAACCTGGTCAATACCTGTAACGGCACCGTCACGCTGACGGCTGACTCGATTGAACTGGAAGACGGCACGATTGCCGCCAACACCACCTGCACCATCTCTGTGGATGTGGTGGCCGTTGACGCGCCGGGCACCTACACCAACTCGATGGCGGCGGGCAGCGTCACCGCCCAGGTCGGCCCCGGTGGGCCGGTGGTGGTCAATGCCGAGGCGTTCTCCGCCAGCGTCAATGTGAACAGCAATATCTCGGTGCGTAAGACCTTCACACCGGCTTCGATCCAGGCGGCGGACGGCAGCTCGTTGATGCGCATCGAGATCGACGCTCCGGCCACCTCCGACCTGAGCAACGTCACCTTTGTTGACAATCTACCCACCGGCATGATCGCCGATCCGGTGAGTCTGATACGCTCCGGCTGCGGCGTGGCTCCGGTCGTGACACCGGACACAGTGAGTCTGACCGGCGGTACGATTGCCGCAGGCGATACCTGCATTATCGAAGTCAGCGTCAGCGCGCCACTGGCCGATGGCCCGCTGACCAATGCGCTGACGCCCGGCACGGTGACCGGCACTTTCGGCAACGGCGCGCCCGGCCAAAACAGCACCATCGTGCAGGCCACGCTCACGGTCGAAGGGCTGTCCGTTTCGAAGGTCTTCCAGCCTTCCACCATCACCGCCGATGGGCGCTCGACACTGATCATCACGATCCGCAACTTCACCGGCGTAGACCTGACCAACCTGGGCCTGATCGACAATCTGCCCAACGCCGGAACACGGCGGCTGCGGATCGCCGATCCGCCGCTGGCCGCGACCACCTGCGGACCGGGTATCGTCTCCGGTAACCCCGGCGATACCCAGATCGCGCTGTCCGGCGGCACGATTGCCGCGTGGCTGAACGGCGTTGAAGGCATCTGCACAATCAACATTGATGTCGAGCCGCAAAATCACAATGGCCCCTACACTAGCGGCCAGGCTACCAACGTGATCGAGATCGGCGCTGTGAGCAATGATCAGGGCGTGACCAACGGCGAAACAGCCTCCGCGATCCTGCGGTTCAGGCCGCTGACGCTGAATGTCAACAAGCAGTTCAATCCGCTGTCGGTGGGCGCGGGCGACTTCTCGGTGATGACGATTGAAGTCGAGAATCCGCAGGCCATCGAAATTGTCGATGCGACCTTCACCGATAACCTGCCGACGGGAATGATCATCTTCTCGCCGCCCGATCTGACTGTGACGGGCTGCGGCTCCGAATACACCGAGACGGGCGTAATCCCCGGCTCTGACAGTTTCACTTTTGACAATATCAACCTCGCGCCGAACACCACCTGCACGATCTCGATGCAGGTCACGTCAACGGTCAGCGGTAACCTGACCAACACCATTCCCGGCGGGGGGGTGACCTCGAAATCCGGCGCATCGAACCCGCAGCCGGCGTCTGCTTCGCTGACGTACCTGCCAGGTATCAGCGTGATCAAGCTGTTCACGCCAGATACCATCGACGCGGGCACGGCTTCGACCGTGACGATCCAGATCAACAACACCAACAGTTTCTCGATCACGAATGTCGCGCTGACCGACAATCTGCCCGCCGGAATGACGGTCGCTGACCCGCCAAACGAGAGCACGACCTGCACCAACGGCACCGTGACGGCAGTCGCAGGCGGGGCGAGCATCGCGCTGGCCGGGGCTGACATGGGCGCGAATTCGACCTGTACCTTCAGTGCGAATGTCACGGCCAATGAAGGCGGCGCCTATACGAACGACATCCCCGCCGGGGCGGTGCAGGCGGAAGATGCCGGCGGCGACCCGCTGACCAACGCGGAACCCGCCGAAGCGACGCTGAACGTCGACCCGATTGTGGACGTGTCCATCGTCAAGACTGGCCCGGCAGTTGCCGGAGTTGATGACAGCCTGATATATACGCTGGTCGTTGCCAACGCTGGCCCAAGCTCCGCCGGTGGCACGATCTTTGAGGACAGCGTTCCCGGCGAGATCACCGTCACAGATGCGACGTGCGGCGATGAAACCGGCGGCGCGGTTTGCGGCGCGGTCAACCGCGTGGGAAATGACGTATCCAGCACGATCACGACTCTGCCGCCCGGCAGCACCGTGACCTTCACGATCACGGGCATTCCCAACGTCGAAACGGCCCCGGACAGCGTCGTCAACACGGCCACCGTGACGCCGCCCGTGCCGGACAGTGACCCCACCAACAACGAATCCGACCACCCCACGCTGCTCGAAAACCGCTACAGCCTGGGTAATGTGGTCTGGTACGATGCCGATAACAACGGCGTGCAGGATGCCGGAGAACCCGGTATCGACGGCGTGACCGTTGAACTCTACGCCGCCGATGTGGGTGGCAACCCGACCGGCGCAGTCCTGGATACCGCGATCACAGCAAGCGACGGTCACTATCGCTTTGACCTGCTGCCGGAAGGCGACTACGTGGTCGTGATCCCGGCGGACCAGTTCGCCGACACCGGGCCGCTGTTCGGCTACTACAGCAGCCTGACAGACATCACCCCTGCGGGCGGGATCGGCAGCGAAACCCCCGCACCCGATCCCGACAATGACACCGACCTGGACGACAACGGCACGCTGCAAAGCGGCGGCGCGTTTGACGGCGCGGTACTCTCCGGCGCGGTCACGCTCGGCCCGGACGATACCGAGCCAACCGACGATGCCGAAAGCGGTCCCGGCGACCCCGGCACGGTCGATGCACGCAGTAACCTGACGGTAGACTTCGGTTTCACGCTGGCTTACAGCCTGGGGAACCGCGTTTGGTATGACGCCAATAACAACGGCGTGCAGGATGCCGGTGAAACGCCCATCGATGGCGTGACCGTTGATCTCTACGCCGCCGATGCGGGCGGTAACCCGACTGGCCCGGCGCTTGATACCGCGCTTACGGCTGACGGAGGTCACTACCGCTTTGACAACCTGCAAGCGGGCGACTATGTCGTCGTCATCCCCGCAGACCAGTTCGCCGATACCGGCCCGCTGTTCGGCTACTACAGCAGCCTGACCGATCTCAATCCGTCCGGCGTGCTGACTGAAACCCCCGCCCCCGATCCGGATAACGACACCGACCTGGACGACAACGGCACGCTGCAAAGCGGCGGCGCGTTTGACGGCG
>CAZMNL010000225.1:0-5492 GCA_964567525.1 uncultured Anaerolineaceae bacterium | reverse complement strand
ACTGCAACACCAGCGTATACGTGCCCGCAAGCGGCGCATTCTGGATGCTGACCGTGACGTTACCTTCCGGGCCGGGGGTGAGCTGCTGCGGCGTGTTGCCGGGGTCGAGCAGCACGGCGGTGTAGGTGAACTGCGCCAGCCGTGACAGCATGATATCGACCGTGTCGCCTTGCAGGACCTCGAAGGTCAGGCGCACGGTTGCGCCGGGCTGCAAGCTGATGATCTCCGGTTCGTTGAACGTGATCGGGCCGTCCTGGGCCTGGGCGGTGAGCGGCGATACAAGCGCCACCATCACCGCCAGGACCAGCACGACACCCAGTGTGACAAAGCGTCGGGGGGTGGTGTTCCTCATGTTGGGGTGCTCCTCAATACAAGTATTCGGTCTGGGAAGTCTGGAAAAACAACAACATTCTTTGAAGTATACCGTCAAAACTGGATGACTGTCCATTTTTTAATTAATCTTAATATTATTCAGGAAAATCTTTTATAGTGTGCGATATCACAGACGCAAAAACGCCCCGGCGATGCGCGTCGCCGCGCGCCGGGCGCAATGGTATAATACGCACATCCGTTCACACCGCACCCCCTGGAGGAATCGCCATGTCACGCCCCACGCTTGTTTTGATCGACGGTCACGCGCTGGCCTACCGCATGTTTTTCGCGCTGCCGGTGCAGGGCTTCCAGACGCGCGCCGGAGAGCCGACCAACGCCGTGTTCGGCTTCGCGCGGACGCTGATGGACCTGATGGACGCAAAGCCCGACTATCTCGCGGTGTCGTTTGACCAGGGACTTAGCGGGCGCGGCGAGGTCTACCCGGACTACAAGGGCACGCGCGAGAAAATGCCCGACGATCTGCGCATCCAGTTGGACCGCATCCGCGACCTGGTGGCGGCGTTCAACATCCCGATCCTGGAACTGGACGGTTACGAGGCTGACGACGTGCTGGGGTCGGTTGCGCCGCAAGCGGAGTCTGAGGGCGCGGACGTGCTGATCATCACCGGGGACCGCGACATCCTGCAACTGCTGACGCCGCACACGCGCGTGCAGCTCCCGCCCCGGCGCGGCAACAGCACGCCGGAAACCTGGGACGTGGCGCGCTTCCGCGAGGAATACGCGGGCCTGGAACCGGCGCAACTGGTCGATCTCAAGGGCCTGATGGGTGACAGTTCCGACAACATCCCCGGCGTGAAGGGCGTCGGCGAGAAGACCGCGCTCACGCTGGTGAGCGCGTATGGCAGTGTGGCGGGCGTGTACGATCATCTCGCGGAGATCAAGGGCGCGGTGCAGAAGAAGCTCGCCGCCGACCGCGAGAACGCCTTGCTCTCGCGCGAACTGGCCGCGATCCAGCGTGACGTGCCGGTGACGCTGGCGCTTAAAGCGTGCGTGACCAGCGATTACGACGCCGAACAGGTGCTGGAACTGTTCCGCGCGCTGGAATTCAGATCGTTGATCGAACGGCTGCCGGACGTGCAGGCGGTGGTGACGGCGGCATCCGGCGGGGTGCAGCAGATGAGCCTGTTTGAGATGGCTGCACCGCAGCCCGCGCCGGAAGCAATCGTCGAATACGACGTGATCGACACGCCGGAGAAGCTCGCCGAACTGGTCAAGCGGTTGGAAGCGGCGCAGGGTGGCATCGCGTGGGACGTGGAGACGACCTCCACCGACCAGATGCAGGCGCGGCTGGTGGGCATCGGGCTGGCGGTGGACGGCGAGCGGGGCTATTACGTCCCGGTGGGGCATATCGCGCCTAACGCGCCGACCTCGCGCGGCGAGCAGGGCATGACCCAGCGCGACCTGTTCGAAGGTCACACGCCGGACCAACTGCCGCTGGGGGACGTGCTCGCCGCACTACGCCCGGCGCTGACCGATCCCGCGATCCCCAAGATCGCGCATAACGCGGTGTATGACCTGGTGGTGATGCGGCGTCATGGCGTGGACGTGGGGCCGGTCGCGTTCGACACGATGATCGCGGAGTGGATCATCAATCCCGGAAGCCACAACCTGGGTCTGAAGAATCTCGCGCAGATCGACCTGGGTGTGATCATGACCGACATCAAAACCCTGATCGGCTCCGGCAAGGGGCAGATCACGTTTGACCGCGTGCCGGTCGAGCGCGCCGCGCCCTACGGGGCCGCCGACGCCGCGATCACGTTCCGGCTGGCGGACCTCAAGCGCCCGGAGATCGAGGAAAAGAAACTGGGGCGGCTGTACAACGAGATCGAAATGCCGCTGGTCCCCGTGATCGCCGATATGGAGATGGCGGGCGTGCTGGTGGACGTGGATTACCTGCGCGAACTCAGCGCGGACCTGACCGAGCGCATCGCCGCGCTGCAAGCGGAGGCGTATGATCTCAGCGAGGGCTACGGCGACTTCAACCTGGGCAGCCCCAAGCAGCTCAACGACGTGCTGTTCGGCAAGCTGAACCTGCCCACCGAGGGCCTGCGCAAGACCTCACACGGCTTCAGCACGGACGCCGCCACGCTGGACGCGCTCAAAGACGAGCACCCCATCGTCGAGGCGATCATCCGGTGGCGCGAACTGAGCAAGCTGCAAAGCACGTATGTGGACGCGCTGCCCGAACTGGTCCACCCCGAAACCGGGCGCATTCACACCAGCTTTAACCAGACCGGCACCGTCACCGGGCGGCTGAGTTCCAGCAACCCGAATCTGCAAAACATCCCGATCCGCACCGAGGAGGGGCGGCGCGTGCGGCGGGCGTTCATCGCGCCACCGGATCACGTGCTGCTGGCGGTGGATTACAGCCAGGTGGAACTGCGCATCCTGGCGCATTACAGCCAGGACGACGCGCTGCTGACGGCGTTCCGCGAGGGCCGCGACATCCACCGCGCGACGGCGGCGGCGGTGTTCAACATCGCGCCGGAGGACGTGACGTATGAACAGCGCAGTTTCGCCAAGTCGGTGAACTTTGGCTTGATGTACGGCATGGGCGCGTTCCGGCTGGCGCGTGACAGTGACCTGACGCTGGCCGAAGCGGAGGCGTTCATCGCGGAGTATTTCGCGCAGTTCCCCGGCGTGCGCCGCTACCTGGACGAGGCCACCGAGCGCGCCAGGGAACAGGGTTATGTCGAGACGCTGCTGGGGCGGCGGCGCTACTTCCCGGAGTTCAGCGGCGGGCGCAATGTGGGCCACCAGGCGCGGCAGCGCGCCGAGCGCGAAGCGGTCAACATGCCGGTGCAGGGCACGGCAGCGGACATCATCAAGATCGCCATGATCGACCTGGCGCGGGCGCTGCACGCGGGCGGTCACGCGGCGCGGATGCTCTTGCAGATGCATGACGAACTGGTGCTGGAGGTCCCGCGCGGGGAACTGGACACGGTCGCGCCGCTGGTGGTGGACGTGATGGAGTCGGCGTTTGAGATCGACGCACCGCTGGTCGCCGATGCGCGGGTGGGCACGGATTGGTTGGGGTTGGAGGGGGTGTAAGGACGGCCTCACCCCCCGGCCCCCTCTCCATTCGAAACGTTTCGCTGCGCGTCGCCGGTAGTGCTGGCGACGCTTAGCGAAACTATGGAGAGGGGGAGACCACATCGCTCAAATACCGTTTCTCAGGCAGACCATGTTGATCATGGACTGGCGTATGATAGCCTCAAAGTGTATTCTACTGGTATGATGATGTGCGAGTTAGTTTAAACACATACAAGGTTAGATAAATCTGATGGATAATTGTGCTTTAACCGACCGGCAAAAAGACATGCTTCGCGCGCTCGTGCCCGGTTTCAAAGATGGCACTGTAGACTCGGAATGGCATCTGTTAACCGGAGATGGCGGAATAATGGATGCATTTGGCTCCGGGGAACTTTTACATAAGAGTGTCTGGAAAGATGTAACTTTCGCTGATTTCGCTGTGTTCGAGCGCTGTGGTTTCTTGCAGAATTCGGGAACGCGTAAGTATGTGCTGTTTGAGCAAGAAATCATAAATGCGGTTGAGAAAAACTTTGGTTCACTGACAAAATCTGAAATTGCTGAACCAACAGACCGTTTTGAAGTTGCACCAGTCTTTGGGTCTCCGTTGTCTCCAACCTCACGTTCTTGGCCCGATGTTTTCGTCTTGATGCCCTTTGCTGAAGAGCTTCGCCCGGTTTTTTCCGACCATATCCATAAAATCGTTCATGATATGGAATTGCGATGCGAACGAGCGGACGATTTCTTTTCAGACAGGCAAATCATGGAAGAGGTATGGTCTGCGATCTTTCACGCAAAAGTGTGTGTAGTTGACTGTACCGGTCGCAATCCGAACGTCTTCTATGAGTTGGGCATTGCACATACTTTGGGTAAACCATGTATTATTATTGCTCAATCAGAAGATGATATACCGTTTGATCTACGTCAGTGGCGACGTATCATTTACCAATACACTCCACCAGGAATGCAAGATTTTGAGAACAAACTTTCACGAACCCTGGAAACGGTTTTGTCAGAGGTTCAGGTAGAACCACGAAGATTAACGCAACCAAATGACAGGCAAATCCTTACCCAAGATGTCTTGGAAGCATTTGGCCGAATACCGGATATCAAAAACGAAGAAGTAATCCATGAGGTTCACAGAGCACGATCCGAGTTAATCAAAAGAGGCGTTGATACTGTCAGTCAACTGAATGAACTGGTAACAGATGATAATTTGTTAAATACATTGCGTGACATTTACAAAGAGCTTTGGAAACGTCAAGAACCACACATTCTCGATCCGATGGCTGTTGCAATCTATGGAGCGCTACTCTATGTGTGGAGATCTTCACCTCAAATGATCGAATTTATTAAACAAGATATTCGCCAATTGCCAGAGTATAAACGACAGAATCCAGACAGTGGATTTGGATGAGCTAAAAGCATACCGTCTCGATCTATCTCTTGTCCTGTATTGCACCACAAAATAGCATCGCGGGAAAGAGAAATGACGTTCGCCCCGCTGCCCCTTCCCCCCTCTCCATTTCCAATGGAGAGGGGGGCCAGGGGGGTGAGGCCAGCCAGGAGGACCCATGCCCGCCGCGCCGAAAGCCAAACATCCCGCACGCCGTAAACACGCCGTCCATGCCGCGCGCCAGATGCGCCGCGAACCCACGCCCGCCGAGCAGATCGTCTGGGAAATGGTGCGCGACCGAAAAATCGACGGGAAAAAGTTCCGCCGCCAGCACCCCATCGACCGCTACATCGCGGATTTCTACTGTGCCGAGGCCGCGCTCGTGATCGAGATCGACGGCGCGATCCACGCCGAACCCAATCACGACGCGCTGCGCCAGCAGATCATCGAGGCGCACGGCCTGCGCGTGCTGCGTTTCCCCAACGCGGACGTGTTCGACGACCCCGCCGCCGTACTCGCACACATTCGGGCAGCGCTGGCAACAAATCCCCCCTCTCCATAGCTTCGCTACGCGGTTTGCAGCGCGCGATCAGCGAAGCGAAACGGTTCGAATGGAGGCCGGGACACAGCAGCGGTCGCGTCCGGGGGGGGGGGGGTTTCTATAGTCGTTCAG
>CAZMNL010000224.1:0-5510 GCA_964567525.1 uncultured Anaerolineaceae bacterium | reverse complement strand
TGGCTTGGGGGGGGGGGGGGGGGGGGGGGGGGGCGTTTTCAGGGTGATATTACACGTCAATGTCAGGTTGTTCGTGGACCCATGACCATGTTCCCCGCTGCACAAATTTCCCAACGGCGTTATACTCCGCATCAGTTTGTCAAACCGCAGTCGTTTTTTTCTGGCCGCGCGCGGTGATGCTGCCGCGCGTGTGCCGCTAACGGTAACCGAAGGATAACGTTACATGAGTGCTGAATACCCGCGCTGGGTCGAGAATATTGTGGATGTGTGCATGGCGATCCAGCCTGACGAAAAAGTATTGCTGATCACCGATGAGCCGATGGAGATCATGCGCCAGTTATTGGTGGAACGTATCGCGCAGGTGGGCGTTGGCGAGATGTGGTCATACATGCTGCCGGATGCGATCCGACCGCTGCCGCACTACCCCGCGCGGCTGTACGATCTCGCGGCGGCGGTGGACGTGGTGCTGATCTTCGAGCACCGCCGCAATCCGGAGATTGAAACGCCGCGCGCGCTGGAAATGGTCGAGGCGGTCGAGCGCGGGAACGCGCGCTTTGCGTCGGGGCCAATGATCAACGCCAGCATCCTCGAACACGAACTCAGCGCCGATTACCACCAGATCGCCGCCCTGACCGAGCGCCTGTGGGACCGGCTCGACGGGCGGTCGCATGTGCGCATCACCACGCCGCTCGGCACCGATCTGGAAATGGACATCAGCGGGCGTAAGGTGATGAAGGATACCGGACTGTTCCACAACCCGCGCGATCACGGCAACCTGCCGGCGGGCGAGTGCTACGTCGCGCCGATTGAGGACCGTACCAACGGCGTGTTTGTGGTGGATAAGTCCTACCCCGGCATCCTGATCGAACAGCCGATCCGGTTGACGGTCGAGCGCGGGCGCGTGGTCGATATCGCGGGCGGGCGCGAGGCGCAGCACCTCCGCGAGATCATCGCGGACGCCGAACGCAAACCGCACGGAGCCGGATCGCGCGTGGTCTGCGAGCTGGGCATCGGCACGAACCCTAACGCGCGCTTGCAGGGGAACGTGCTCACCGACGAGAAAGTCATGGGCACGGTGCATATCGCCATCGGGCACAACGCGCTCGACAGCTACGGCGGCCAGAACCGCGCCCCGATCCACCTCGACGGCGTGATCGGCGATCCGACGCTGATCGTGGACGGCGAAATGTTGATCGAAGACGGCGATTACCGCGTGTAACGATACCACCCGCCACACAAGAACTATCTCGCACGGACGTGTCACCCCACGCCCGTGCTATGATCTAGTGTAGGCGTTATCCCCCTGATGGGTGGTCCTATTGTTTTTGAGGAGGCGTAAACATGGAATACCGTTATCTGGGTAAAACCGGCATGAAGGTCAGCGAGCTATGTCTGGGCGCGATGACCTTCGGGCGCGAAACCACCGAAGTCCACAGCTACACGATGATGGATATGTTCCGCGACGCGGGCGGCAACTTCATCGACACGGCGGACGTGTATTCGCACGGCATCTCCGAAACCATCGTCGGTAAGTGGCTGAAGGACAAGCCGCGCGACGACTTCGTGATCGCCACCAAGGTCCGCTGGCCGATGGGCGACAGCCCGAACGACGTGGGCCTGAGCCGTAAGCACATCCTCTCCGGCGTGGAGGCGAGTCTCAAACGCCTGGGCACGGACTATATCGACCTGTACCAGGTCCACCGCTGGGACCCCGGTTCCGCGCTGGAAGAGACACTCAGCACCTTAAACGGGCTGGTGCAAAGTGGCAAGGTGCGCTACATCGGCGTGAGCAACTACCTGGGCTGGCAATTGCAAAAAGCCGTCAATCTGTCCAATCAAATGGGCTGGGAACCGTTCGTCTGCCTGCAACCGCTGTATAACCTGCTCGACCGCGCGACAGAATGGGAACTGCTGCCGGTCTGCGCCAACGAGGGCCTGGGCGTGATCCCCTGGAGTCCGCTGCGCGGGGGCTGGCTCAGCGGCAAATATCGCCGGGGCATGAAGCGCCCGCCGGAAGGCACGCGCGTAGAAGAAGCCGCCGAAAAAGGCTGGGGCGAAGCCTGGGACAAGTACGACAACGAGCGCACCTGGACCGTGATCGATACGCTGTTTGCGGTGGCGCAGGAAACCGGCAAAACGCCCGCACAGGTGGCGCTGCGCTGGACGATTCAGCGGCCCGGCATCACGGCCCCGATCATCGGCGTGCGCACGATCAAACACCTGCAAGACAACCTCGGCGCGGCGGGCTGGACGCTCAGCGCGGAGCAGATGGCGCGGCTCACGGCGGCGGGCGACGAACAGGGGCCGTACCCCTACGACACGCTCGGCCCGACCGACCGCGACCGGTCCGCACGCGGGATGTAGCCGGTTCGCATCCGGCGAACTGAGTCTTCACCACAGAGAGGCACAGAGGCTATTTAGGCCGTGTTGACACGTGTACTCAAAACGGCTTCGCCCACAAACGAAAATGTCAACACTACCTGGAGAAGAAGGACCAACTCTTGTCATCTCATCTTCTTCTCTGCGGCCCCTGTGTGCTCTGTGGTCAAACAATCTGCCCCAACATCCGAACGTGCCCACTTGGGCTAAGCGCTTAATACACAAACGGAATCAGCTTGCGCACGCGCTGCTGGTAGCCGGCATAGGCGGGGAATTTGCGCGCCAACATGCGCTCTTCGCGGCGCGACTTGGCATCAAAGAACACGAACAGCACCAGCGCATAAACCAGTGTGACGATGCTCAACGTCATCAGCGCCCAGCCCGCCGCTCCGATGATCAGGCCGCTGTAGATCGGGTGGCGCACGATGCCATACGCGCCCGACTGCACCAGCGTGGCGTCGTCTTTCGGGTGCGGAAAAACCGACAGGTTCGTGCCCAGGCCGAAGAGTCCCGCCAGGGCCAGCAGCAGCCCGGCCCCACCCAACCCGATCCCGGCGACCAGTGCGGCAGCCTGAACCGCGCCGGACACGTCCGGGCGCAGCGCAGGAAAGCTCAGCGGGCCGAACGCGACCAGCGCGAATAACACAGTCTGTGCAACGACGTACCACTCGCCGCGCGTGTTTTTCCACCAGGGCGAACGGGGTTGTAGGGGTGATGCGGACATAGTATGCTCCTGTGCGCGGCTTGAGAACGGAAACTATGCCGATTCTAGCAGAGTTACCGGATGCTGGCGCGACGTGGTGTATATGTCCGTCCTGCGCTTAACAGCAGGCTGACGAAACCACCCCCTAACGCATTCCTACCACAACCAGTATGTTTACGCGCTTTGAATCCCTGCTGTGTATAGGACCGATATGCTATACTACAGTACGATAGAGTCAAGCGAAGGAGCGGTCCAGCGTGAGCGAATCTCCAATCTACAAAATAGTGCTCGTCGGTGATGGGAATGTCGGCAAAACCAGCCTCGTGCGCCGCTTCTGCGAAGGCAAATTCGAGGAATCGCGCATTCTCACGATTGGCGTGGATTTTCAGATCAAAAAGGTGCGCCTGGGCGACCGCGAAATCCGGCTGTCGATCTGGGACGTGGCCGGGCAGGAGCGTTTCCGCACCTTCCGCGACCAGTTTTACTCCGGGACGATGGCCGGGGCGCTGATCTATGACGCGACCTCACCGGCGTCGTTCTTCAATCTCCCGGCGTGGCGTGACGAACTGCTGACCGCCGTCCCCGGTATCCCGATGGTCGTGATCGGCAATAAGTCCGACCTGGGCGCGGTCGTGCCACCCGGCGAGGCCGAGGGCTGGGCCAGGTACGAGGGCGGTATGCCCGCCCTGCAAACCAGCGCGCTCACCGGGCAGAACGTCAATGAACTGTTTCAGGGGTTGGCGTTTCTGGCCTATAAGCACCAGGAAACGCTGCGCGAAATGGAGCAGCAGCGTTTGCGATATATCCGCGAGCAGGCAGGCGGCAGCGTGTAGGGCGAGTCCGTGCCGCATAACAAACCGCGCGGGGTGGCTGGCGATAACCACCCCGTTTGTGTTGCACGCCTACAGCACGCGGAAATGCTTATCAGTGCGGTAGATGATCGCCAGTGCGCTGCCATGACGCGGCAGGGATTCTTTGCGCAGGCTGTTGTCGCACTTGTTCACCGTCTTGATGATCTGTTTGCCGGTAGGTGTGGCGAAGCGGTACTTGATCTTGATGTTGTAATCGTCGTCGGAGTCCTCCCAGGATTCGGCGCTGATCACTTCCCCACGCAATACGCGCCCCTCGCTGACCAGCTTATCCTCGCGGTTCTTCAGTTCCATGATCACCAGCCCGGTGATCGCGAGCACAACCAGCCCGACCACCGACAGAATCGCCATCATCAGCCGCGATTCGCGTTCGGTGCTGTCTCCCGCCAGCGTGGAGTTGGCCGGGTCGGACGGCAGGTAGCGAATCGCGATCTCGGTGCCTTCGGTATGCCGGTGGTACGTATTCTGCTTGATAGTCACTTCGCGCGAATACCACTCTTCGGTATTGGGGACCCAGTAGCGGTAGGTGAGTTTGTAGGTGTCGCTGCCTTCGTCGTCCACGATCACGCGCCGCGCGGAGACAATCCCGGTTGCTTCGATCCCGCTGCTGTCGAGGTCCTTCATCGCGTTCCAGTTGGGCAGGGCGATCCCCACGAACGCGAGCATCAGGCCGATGAACAACACGGCCAGCAGCAGCATACAGGCCCCGTGCCCCCTGCTCCCGGCGAGGCGTTTGGTTTTGCCAATCAAAAAGTTGCGGTTGTTGTTGACCAGCAGGAACGGCGGATCGTCCACCCACTGCCAACGCGGGCCTTTGATCGATCCGGCCAGCGGGGGAACGCCTGTGATTCCGCCGTTTTCCAGCGACTTGATCGGCGACCCCTTCGCGGCTTCACGTTCCGCGCCACAGTTGGGGCAGTTGGGCGCGGTGATATCGTCCGTGCCGCAGAAGGTACACGACCACGCGGCAACGGCGGGTTTCGGCGCGCGGCGTGCGGAGGGTTTGGCGGTGGGCGGCGGCGCGGCAGGGGCCGGTTCTGCCGGGATATCCGGCGCGAACGGATCGCCGGGCAGCGGCGCGGTGCGCATCTGCGCGACGGTCTGCGCGGCGTACTGGCGCACGCGCGGATCGGGGTCTTGCTCCGCTTGGAGCGCAAGCAGGTCGATCACTTTTTCGTCGCCGGACATGTGGCTCAAGAACTGGATCGCGCGACCTCGCACCTTGGGATCGTCGTGATTCAGGGCGCGAATCTGTCGCAGGACTTCAAAGGGATCAGGCGTACTCATCGGTGTATGATTCCTTGTGGATGTGATAAGCGCAAACGATGCTCTTACGGTACACCACAAGGGTTAAATGCCGATAAAATAGAGCGCGATTCCCCCCAAATCTAGGGAGTTACCCATGCCGCCGCTAGTGGCGACACATCAAAGTGATGAAAATGTGCGATCAACGCCCTGCGCCCGACGGTCACGCGAACCTGCGGTTCGTTCGTCGGGCTATAAGCCTGCTGGACCGCAAAGCGGCCCGCTGATCGCGCGTTTAGCCCCGTTTACGGGGT
>CAZMNL010000223.1:0-5514 GCA_964567525.1 uncultured Anaerolineaceae bacterium | reverse complement strand
CACGGGCAGCGGCGCGCCGCCGCTGGTGCAGAAGCGCAGACTGCTCAGGTCGGCGTCAGCCCAGTTAGGGGCCTGCGTCAGCATCTGGTACATGGTCGGCACACCCGCGAAGAAGTCCGCGCGGTAATCGTCGATCAGGGTCAGCACCAGATCGGGATCGAAACGCCGCACCAAGACCACCGTGCCGCCCACGATCATCAGCGGCATGGTGTAAACCAGCAGGCCGCCGGTGTGGAACATTGGGAAGACGTTCACGGTCGTGTCGCCGGGTAGAATGTCGTGAATCACGGTGTTCAGCGTGTTCCAGGCGATCATGCGGTGGCTGACTTCGGCCCCTTTTGGGACGCCGGTCGTGCCCCCCGTAAAGATCAGCACGGCGGTGTCTTCTTCGTCCAGCGACTCACACGTCACCGGCTCAGGATCACTGGCCTGCAACGCAGCTTCAAAATGCAGACTGCCCGCGATCCCGTCGCCCTCAATGTGCAGCGTGCGCGTGATGCTCGGCGCTTCCGGCAGCAGTTGGGTGATGCTCTGCTTGAACTCGTCGGAGAAGATCAGAACTTTGGGAGTCGTATCGTGAATCACGCGCAGCAGTTCGCGCCAGTGCATACGCCAGTTATAGCACGCCAGGATCGCGCCCAGCTTGCCGCAGGCGAAAAATGCGTCGAGAAACTCCACCCCGTCATGCGCCACAATGCCGATGCGGTCCCCCTTGCCGACTCCCGCTTCCCGCGCCAGCCAGTTCGCCAGCCGGTTGGCGCGCGCGTTCATCTGCGTATAGGTGTAGCTGGGGGAGCCTGCTTTACCCGAATCGACGACCGCGATACGCTCCGGGGTGTAAATTGCGCGCCGTGCCATGTAGTCGCCGATAAACATCGTGCCTCCTCGAAAACAGCTTTTAGCGATTAGCTTTAAGCTGTTAGCTAAGTGCAAAAAACTTGCCTTGCGCTGCGAGACGGGACAATCTTCTATTCCGCCCAGATGAACGCGGTCGCAGCCATCGTGTAGCCTGCACCGCTGCCGCAGAAGATGACCAGTTCGCCCGGCTGCGGGCCGAAGTCGCGCGTCACCGCATCATCAAGCGCCATCGGCATACACGCCGAGCCGGTATAGCCCCATCTGTCCATGATCGTGTGCGTCTTTTCCATCGGGATACCGAGATCGTCCATCACGTATTCGATGGTGCGCAGGTTCAACTGCGTGAAATAGATTTTGTCGATGGCGCTCACCGGACGCCCGATCTTGTTCATCAGGCGGCACACCAGCGGCGGCCAGCCCAGGTTATTGGTATCTGGCGGGAAACGCTTACGGATTTCGAGTTTCTGTGGCGGCGTGCCTTCGCCGCCCGTGATCTCCTGCGTACCGCCGATGAAAACGCCCATATAGTCATGAAACGCACCGTCGGACTTCATCACGCCGCCCAGAAAACCGGGCGTATCCCCCGCGCGCAGCAGCACCGCGCCGCCGCCGTCACCGAACAGCGTGCAGGTGCGCTTGTCGGTCCAGTCCACGAAACGGGTCATGCCATACGCGCCGATCACCAGAATGTGATCGTAGTCCGGGTCGGTGGCGATGTATTTACCCGCGATATCCAGGCCGATCACCCAGGCGGCGCACGCGCTGTTTACGTCGTAGGTCCCGGCGTTGGTCGCGCCCAGTTTGTGCTGCACCACCGACGCCGTCCCCGGAGAGACGTAATCGGGCGTGTCCGTCGCCAGGATGATCAGGTCCACGTCTTCCGGCGCGACGTGGGCGCGTTCCAGCGCTTCGCGCGCGGCATGGACGGCCAGGTCGGATGTCACCTCATCGGCGGCCATCAAGCGCCGTTCGCGGATACCGACATTGTCGATCAACCACTGGCTGACCGGTTCGCCTAACAGCGCGTCGAGTTCGGCGTTGGTGCGCACCTGGGCGGGAACATAGCGCCCCGTGCTGGCGATCTGTGCGTAACGCGGCATGGTGGCCCTTCCCTACGCGACGCCGGAAAGGTGCTTTTGCAGCACCGCGACCCAGGCATCGGGATTCTCGACATTCGGCGAATGGGTGGAGTCCGGGATTTCGACGTATTGCGCACCGGGCAGGTTGTCGAGGATGCGCTGGCAGACAGCCAGCGTCGAGAGATACTCGTCACCGACGCCGCGCACGACCAGCGCCGGGATACCTTCCAGTTCGCGCAGCCGGTCCACGACATTCCACTGCTTGAGCACCACCGGCCCGCGTATACTGGCCTCGTCGGACTGCTTGAGGCTGGCGGCTTCCAGGCGTTTCCAGCGGTCATCATCGGGGTGCAGCATGGCGATCCCGCGCAGCGCCATCTTGAGCAGCGGTTTGTCCGCGACCATCTGCTCCACGCGCGCCGGGTCCGCGATAGCGTCCGGCATATCGCCCGCCACCCAACCAGGGTTGAGCAGCGTCAGGCTTTTGACCTCGTTCTTGTGATCGAGCGCGTATTGCAGCGCGACGTTTGCGCCCAGCGAGTGCCCCACGAAATGCGCCGGGCCAATCTCCAACTGTTCCACCAGGCCGCGCACATCCCGCGCCAGCATCTCGACCGTCCAATCGGCGGCGGGGCCTTGCGTATCGCCGCGCCCGCGCAGGTCCGGCGCGATGAAATAGTAAGCATCCCCCATGCGTTCGAGCGTGTATTCCCACCACACGCTGCTGGACGTATTGCCGTGAATGAGCACGACCGGAGTCCCGCTACCCTGCTCAAGGTAGTGCATTGTCAGATCATGGATCGTTGCCGTTGGCATGTTCTATTCTCCGTACTGTTGGATCAGCACTTTTTTGTCGATCTTGCCCGCGCCAGTCTTGGGCAGCGCGTCCACGAAGATCACCGACTTCGGGACCTTGTAACGGGCCAACTGATCGCGCAGGAAATCGAGCAGGTTCTCGGCGTCGAGCGCCCGCCCCGGCTCGACCACGACCACCGCGCGCCCGACCTCGCCCCATTTCTGATCCGGCACGCCGATCAGCGCGGCCTCTTTGATCGCCGGATGGCGGTACATGATGCTCTCGACTTCGGCGGGGTAAATGTTCTCGCCGCCGGAGATGATCATATCCTTCAGACGTCCGACGATGGTGTAGTAGCCTTCGTCGTCGCGCACGACCAGATCGCCGGTGTGCAGCCAGCCGTCGCGGATCGCTTCAGCAGTGGCGGCGGGGTTGTTCCAGTAGCCCGGCGTGACGTGCGGCCCGCGTATGATCAGTTCGCCGGGTTCGTCCGCGTCACACTCGGAACCGTCCGCGCGCACGACGCGCACATCCACGTGCATCAGCGGATAGCCCACCGCGCCGGGCTTGCGCTGTACGTCTTCCTCTGGCAGCCAGAACGTATTCGGACCGGCTTCGGTCAGCCCATAGCCGGTTTTGAAGTCCACGCCTTTACCCCAGAAACGCTCGAAGACCGGCATCGGGCACGGCGCGCCGCCGCTGATCACCAGCTTCAGGCGGCTGAAGTCCGCTTCGGCCCAGCGGGGATGCTGCTGCATGACGATGAACATCGTCGGCACGCCGAAATACAGCGTCACCTCGCCGGAGGCGATCAGGTCGAATACCTGTCCGGAGTCGAATCCGCTGCACAGAATGCTCGCGCCGCCCGCATGGATCAGCGGCAGCGTGAAGACGTTCAACCCGCCAGTATGGAACAGCGGCGCATTGAGGATCGCAACATCGTTCTGATCGAGTCCCCAGCTCATCACGGTGTTGATGCTGTTCCAGGACATGTTACCGTGTGAGAGGATCGCGCCCTTGGGCAGTCCGGTCGTGCCGCCCGTGTAGCAGATCACCCAGGGCGAGTCCCAGTCCAATTCGGGGCGCGGCTGGCGGAGCACGTCGGGGAAGTCGTCGCGGTCGGCGAAGTCGTGATCGTCAGGGTGGGCGGGCGTATCCAGCGCGACAAAGTGCTGCACGCCGGGCACATGCGGGCGCATCTGGTTCACCGGCTCGACAAACTCGCCAGAATAGGCCAGCACGACCGGGGCGGCATCCTGCACGAGTCCTTGCAGTTCGTGCGCGGTCAGACGCCAATTGAGGTTTTGCAGCACCGCGCCGATCTTGCCGCACGCCATCCAGATATCGAGGTACGGCATGTTATTGGTGGCGTACACGGCGACCCGGTCCCCGGACTTTACGCCCAGGCTGCGCAGGTAGTTGGCAGTCTGGTTAGCCTGCGCATTCCAGGCGGCGTAGGTGTAGTCCGTGCCCGTGATCGAGTCACGAATCGCTAGACGGTCGGGCGTAAGCTGCGCCCGGCGTTCGAGAAAATCGGTGATGTAAAGCGATTTTTGTTTCATTTGGCTGGCTTGTCAAAAAAACATTTTTTGCGGGCGGCGCAGGCTGAAACCCTGTGCCGCCACTACCTTGATCGTAGTCAAATTGGCTTAGAGCACCAATCCGCCATCGACGCTAAGCACGGCCCCGTTCACAAACGATGCTTCATCAGAAGCCAGGAACAGGAACGCATTGGCGATATCTTCGGGTTCTCCCAGGCGGCGCGATGGCGTGTTCTGGATGAAACGATCCAGAATTTCCTGCGGCACGGATAACACCATCTCGGTCGCGATGAAACCGGGGGCAATCGCGTTGGCCGTGATGCCCTTCGGCCCCAGTTCGCGCGCCCAGACTTTGGTCATGCCGATCACGCCGGACTTGGTGGCGACGTAGTTGGTCTGCCCGAAGTTGCCGTACAGACCGACCACTGACGACGTGGTGATGATGCGCCCGTAGCCGCGCTCGATCATGTGCGGCGCGACGGCTTGCGTCAGGTTGAAAACGCCCTTCAGGTTGACCGCGATCACCGTGTCGAACTGCTCTTCGGTCATCTTGACCAGCCGTGCGTCGCGCGTGATCCCGGCGTTGTTGCACAGGATATCGATCTGCCCGTAGGCCGCCAACACCTGATCGACAACCGCCTGCACCTGTTCGCGGTTCGTCACGTCGCAGATCAGCGCCATCGCTTCCGCGCCGCCCGCTTTGAGCGCCGCGACTGTTTCGTTTGCTTTGTCCTCAACCACATCGATAATGACAATTTTTGCGCCCTCAGCGGCAAAACGTTCGGCAGCCGCGCGCCCGATGCCCTGCGCGCCGCCCGTAATCAATGCGACCTTGTTTTCAAGCCGGTTTCCCATCGTCAGTCATCCTTTCTTAAACACGCTGTATTTGTAGCACCAAATCGCCGGTTTATGTGCAGCCCGGCAGGTTTTGAGAGTTCGTGACAGTGTTATGGTAGTGCGCCGCACGCCCACAACAGCCCCCGGCGCATGATTTCGCGCGCCTGCGGGAAAGTCTCAAATTCGGCGGTGTTGTGCCCCAGGGCGCTGTAGAACACGCGCCCCGCGCCCCATTGGCGCGTCCAGACCACCGGCATCACGGTCCCTGCGATCCAGTGCATATGCGCGCCGCTGAACGTGGTCGTTGCCAGCACGCGATTCGCCGGGTCCACGAGCATGAAATACTGCTCCGAATGCATGGTGAAGTCACTTATCCCGGTCATGACCGGGTGATCCGGCGCGG
>CAZMNL010000222.1:0-5520 GCA_964567525.1 uncultured Anaerolineaceae bacterium | reverse complement strand
ATGGGGTTCGCGGCGGCAGGCGCACTGGTTATGGCGCTAGGTACGTCGCTCGGCGTGGTGATCGTGGGCGGGGCGCTGTTCGGGATCGGCTTCGGCGCGCTGGATGTCAGCACCAACCTGCTGATCGCGCAGCGTTTCCCGCAGAACAGCGTCGGCGTGCTCAACCTGCTGCACGTGTTTTTCGGCGTCGGGTCAGTGATCGGCCCAGCGGTGGCAGGGCTGGCGCTGGACACGACCGGCAGCGCGATCCCGGCGTTTTATGTGGGTGTGGCGGTCGCGCTGATCCCGGCTCCGCTGGTGCTGCGGCTGGCGCGCGGCCCGATTGCCGTGCCCGGCGCAGACGTGCCCACGACCGATTTCCGGTTGTGGCATCCGCTGCTGTGGCTGCTTGGCGTGTTGCTGCTGCTGTACGTTGGTGTGGAAGCGGGACTCGGCTCGTGGATCACCGCTTACGTGGATCGCTCGACTTCGCTCGGTGAGGAAACCGGCGCGCTGATCACGTCGGGGTACTGGTTCGCGCTGACGATCGGGCGCGTGCTCGGTGCAGTGTATGGCGGACGGTTCACCGCCTACGCGGTGCTGCGCGCCTCACTGATCGGGATGCTGGCGGGCTGCGTGCTGCTGGTGCTCGGAGTGGGCAGCCCGTCGCTGACCGTGATCGCGGTGTTGGTCGTGGGCTTGTTCTCCGGGCCGCCTTTCCCCACCGTGATCGCCATCACGACGGCGGCCTTCAAACGTGCGCCGGGCCGCGCGACGAGCATCGTCGTCGCCCAGGCCAGCATCGGCGCGTCGGTAATGCCCTGGATCATGGGCGTGCTGCTGGACCGCGTGAGTCCGGCAGCGATGGCGCTGTTTGTGCTGGCGCAGGGTGTGGGCCTGATCGTGGTCTATGTGCTGGTGCGGCGCTTTGACGCGCGGCAGGCGGCGCAGCCGGTTTCGATGGCCTCACCGGGCCGCATGTAGCGCGATCTGCCGCGCCCAGTCGCGCGCGCGTTCGAGTTCACCGTCCTTGAGCGGCCCTTCATTATCCGCCACAAAAAATCCTTCGGGGTCGGTGGCGGACTCCGCGCCCTTTTTTTTCAACTCCGCCGCCAGCGGACCGGCGGCGAAGCGGTGCAGGAACGTTTTCACGACAAGGCGCGTCACCCGTGACTTGACCAGGGCTTGCATGTCTTCGTTCGATATGCGCGTATCGAAGGCGGCGATCCGAACACCCGCCAGCCCGTTTTCGGGAATGCGCGCCAGAAAGTCCTTCATGCCGTCGGTGTAGTTCATGCGCTGTGTGGGACAGCCCACGACCAGCAGCGCCAGGTCGCGCAAGTCCTCCGGCTGGACCTCGCCCACATGCTGCACCGGGGCCGGTTCACCTTCCGGTGCCAACCCTTCGCCGATGGCGCGCGCGATCTTCTCGGTATTGCCGAACTGCGAATCAAATATCACCAGGGTTTTCATAATTTCCCCCTCTGTGGGTGCGATACGAGTCACTGGTGTATACGCAGTTATGGGCGAATCGGTTGTTGGTGATTGGAAAATGCACGATCTCGCGCGGCTTTGACCCATCACCCATCCTCGCGCGGTTTCGTTTGGGCTTCACCAGGGGTTTTCTGGCTCAGGTTGCGGTCTACTGAATGTGCCTGGTGACATCATCCGCGACTATTATCGCGAGGCCGCATGGGGGCCAGTTTCTCGCTCAGATTAATTTCTGAACACTACGGAAACCCCTGCCGCTGCGTACTCTCTATGGTCTTTCCGTCACTTTAACCAAATATTTTGCGTTCTTTTGAGTCTGATAGTAAGATCACTAAGGAAGTATGATTCTGATCAAACCGGATCAGACGCTTCTAAAGCTATAGTGCTTTTGCAATTTAAAAGGAGACAAGAAGATGCGTAAGTTGTCCATCGTTCTCGTTGCTGCACTGCTCGTCGCAATGGTTCCCACCATCTCGACCAGCGCACAGGGCGGCAACTCGTTTACATTTGGTGAGTTCGGTAACGCGGTGGCGCTCGACCCGGCCATCGTCACCGACGGTATTTCGTTCCGCGTGACGGTGCAGGGCTGTGAAGCGCTGCTCTTCTTCGACGGCGAAACCACCAACCCGATCCCCGGCCTGGCCGAAAGTTGGACGGTCAACGATGATGGTACGGTCTGGACCTTCAAGCTGGTCGAGAATGCCACCTTCCACGATGGCACGCCGTTCAATGCCGAGGCTGTGGTCTACAACTTCGAGCGTTGGCGCTTCAGCGACCACCCCACCCACTACCCGGAACTGGTTTTCGAGTACTACGAGTACATGTGGGGCGGCCTGGATGACGATTCGTTCATCGACAGTGTTGTGGCAACCGGTGAGTACGAAGTGACCTTCACGCTGAAGGTTCCCTACGGCTCGATGCTGAACACCCTCGCCATGCCGATGTTCGCCATCTCCAGCCCCGCCGCTATCGAAGCTGCGGGCGCAGCTTACGGGACTCCCGATGTGGGTTATTCCTGCACCGGTCCGTACAAGTTCGTCGAGTGGGTCAGCGATGATCACGTCACCCTGGTCCGCAACGAAGACTACTGGGGCGAGATCCCCGGCAACGTGGACACGATCAACTACCGCGTGATCCCCAACGCCGCCGCACGTCTGGCCGCACTGCAATCCGGCGCGATTGACGCCTTCGAACAGCCGAATGTTGAAGATATTGACGCCCTCGAGTCCAGCAGCGACACGTATATGATGTATCGCCCCTCGATGAACGTCTTCTATCTGGCCTTCAGCTACCGCGTCAAGGAATTCAATGATCCGCTGGTGCGTGAAGCGATTGCCAAGTCGATCAACCGCCAGGAAATCGTGGATGCTTTCTACGCCCCTGGTGCGGAACCTGCCGCGACGATGCTGCCGCCTTCCCTGTGGGGCTACAACGCCGATGTGCCCGTTTGGGACTATGATCCCGAAGGCGCTAAGGCACTGTTGGCTGAGGCCGGTTATCCGAATGGCTTCAGCGAAGTGACGCTGCTCGCCGTTGACGAGAACAACATGGTCACTGACGAAGAAGTTGGCACCATGCCGCTGACCCTGTACTTCATGCCGGTTCAGCGTCCGTACAACCCGGATGGTCAGGGCATCGGCGAGGCGATGGCGAGCTACCTGGCTGACGTTGGCCTGAATGCTACCCTGGGCCAGGTCGGTGACTGGTCGGCCTACCTGGAAGCCCGCCGTAATGGCGAGCTGACCGGCCTGTACCAGCTTGGCTGGACGGGTGACAACGGCGATCCCGACAACTTCCTGGGGTACTTCTACACCAACCAGCCGAAAGCGGCTGAGGGGTACTACCACAACCCCGAAGTTGACGAACTGCTTCAGATGGCCCGCAATATGACCGTTCAGGAAGAGCGCGCTCCGATCTACGAACAGGTGGACATGATGCAGCACGAGGAAGTCGCCCGCCTGTACATCGCGCACAGCCGCGTGCCGCTGGCCTTCAGCAGCCGCGTAGATGGGTACATCCCCAACCCGCTGGGGACTGAGCACTTCAAGTTTGTCTCGGTCCAGTAAGCAGGCGTTCCACCGCTAGACGACGATTGTCTGGCTCAACACCGGGATGGACCTGCCACCGCGCGGTTCCATCCCGGTTCCTTGTGTACCACCCAATATCGTTTGTATCTGAACCAATTCGCAGCTACAATTTAGCGCGCGATTATTCCGACAACGAAACTGGACAGACCTATGGCAAGATTTTTGGCACGGCGTACTCTTGAAGCGATACCCGTTATCGTCGGGGTATCCATTCTGGTCTTTATGCTGATGCATCTCATTCCTGGCGACCCGGCCACCGCCATCCTGGGGGAGCGTGCGACAGAAGAAAATATCCAGGCTCTGCGTGAACGCCTGGGCCTGAACAAATCACTGCCAGAGCAGTATCTCCTGTGGGCGGGACGGATGCTCCAGGGCGATCTCGGCAATACTGTGCGTGGCAATATCCCGGTAGCCGATGAGATCAGCAGTCGTTTCCCGGCGACCATCGAGATGTCTGTGGCAGCGATGATCATTGCTACCGTGATCGGTGTGCCAATCGGAATCATCTCAGCGATGAAGCGCAATTCTGTGATCGATACATTTACTATGTTTTTAGCGTTGTTCGGCGTATCAATCCCCGTTTTTGTGCTTGGTCTGCTGCTGATCTTCTTATTGGGGGTCGAACTCGACCTGCTGCCGTTTGTAGGGCGCTTGAGCGGCGATTTCCCCATCGAACGCCGGACCGGTCTGCACCTGGTGGATGCCGTGTTGGGCGGGAATTGGGATGGTTTTAAGGATGCGCTGCAACACCTGATCATGCCCTCCGTCACGCTGGCGACGATCCCGTTGGCAATTATCGCGCGTATCACGCGCTCGGCCATGCTGGAAGTGCTCAATCAGGATTACATCCGCACCGCGCGTGCGAAGGGTCTGCGTGCGCATGTCGTGATCATACGCCATGCGTTCCGTAACGCGCTGCTGCCTGTGATCACCATTATCGGCTTGTCAATGGGCCGGTTGCTCTCCGGCGCGGTACTCACCGAAACCATCTTTTCCTGGCCAGGGGTGGGCAAGTGGTTGTTTGACTCGATTGTGGCGCGCGATTACCCGATTGTACAGTCGATGACCCTGATTATTGCGTTGATCTACATCTTTGTGAACCTGTTTGTCGACATGCTGTACGCCATGATCGATCCGCGAATAAGGTACTAGTTGATGAACGAACTTACCCCTGTTTCTCCTGGGAAGGCTAACTGGCGTGAGGTGTGGACCGAGCGCCTGGGGCTGATCAAGGACTTTTTCAAGCGCTTATGGCGCAGCCCTAGCGCACGTGTGGGCGGTATTATCGTCGTCCTGACGGTCGGCATTTCGATTGGCGTATCCACATTTGATGATTATGATGCCACTCGTGACCGTAATTTGCCGGCGCGCTATGCCAAACCGGACTGCGTGATCGGCGTGATCCGGTCGCAGACGAACGATCTTGAACCGGATGTCTCGTTCAGCGAAATGACTTGCGAGCACCCGTTTGGCACCGATAAGATCGGGCGCGACATCATGCGGCGTGTTGGGCATGGCATGTCAGTATCGCTGCGCGCGGGTTTGATCGCGGTCGTCCTGTCGTTGACCTCCGGCTCTTTCATCGGACTGGTAGCGGGATATTTCGGCGGCTGGTTGGATAGCGTGTTGATGCGCATCATGGACGTGATTCTGGCGTTTCCCTCGCTGCTGCTCGCCGTCGCCATTGTAACGGTGGCCGGTCCCAGTTTGCGCAACGGCATGATTGCGGTTGCCATCACCCAGATACCGGTGTTTGCGCGCCTGGCGCGCTCGATGGCAATCTCAATCCGCAATCAGGACTATGTGCTGGCGGCACGCAGCCTGGGCACGCGCCATATGACGATCCTGTTCCGGCATGTGCTGCCCAACAGCCTCGCCCCGTTGATCGTACAATCAACGCTGGGGTTGGGCACGGCAGTGATCGAAACCGCCGCGCTGGGCTTTCTTGGCCTGGGGCAGCAGC
>CAZMNL010000221.1:0-5588 GCA_964567525.1 uncultured Anaerolineaceae bacterium | reverse complement strand
AAGCAGGGGAAGCGCCTGAAAGCTTTTGAACAACAACTGCCGGATACACTGTCGCTGTGGGTGAACGCGCTGCGTTCCGGGTATTCAGTATTGCAGGCAATGGAAGCTATCGCCAAAGAAGCCCCTGACCCCACTTCGATTGAGTTTTCACGCGTGGTACAGGAAGTGCAGCTTGGCATCACGATGGAAGATGCACTGGTTCATCTGCATGAACGGGTACCCAGTGATGACCTTGACCTGGTGAATACGGCGGTGAACATTCAGCGCGAGGTGGGTGGTAATCTTGCCGAAATTCTGGACTCGATTGCCTACACTATTCGTGACCGTATTCGCTTGAAAGGTGAAATCGAGGTTCTGACCGCGCAGGGGCGTATCACAGGCTGGTTGATTTCGCTGCTGCCGATTGGACTGACGATCTTCCTGTATACGGTAAGTCCGAGCTACATGGGCCGTTTGATTGAAAGTCGCATGTGTGGCTGGCCGATGTTGGGCTGTGGCCTGGGTATGATTGGCACAGGGGCCGCGGTCATTCAGAAGATTGTGAACATCGAATACTGATTCGCACTGTCCGGCACATTTTCACGCACATTGCATAGACCAGGAGCATCGATCTCATGGAAATGATCATTGCCTTAATCATTTCAGGTGTGGTGATTTTGGGCGGGTTGATTTACGTTGGTATGCGCGAAGATACCGGCGAAGACCCCCTCGAACGCCGCCTTGCCGAATACGGCGCGCGTGATGAAACGCCTGAATCCCTGGAAGATATCGAGTTGTCTCTCTCGGTACAGGATCGTGTCTTTATCCCGATGTATCGGGCGCTGGCGAATCTGGTAGGGCAGTTCGCGCCGGAAAACCAGATTGAAAATATTCGCCGCCAGATCGAACTGGCCGGTAAGTCGCAGACGATGGAACCAACCGCCTTTTTTGGGCAGCGTATCGCGCTCACGATTGTGATGGGTGTGGGTGCGTTTCTCCTGTTCTTCTTCATGACCGACTGGGGCATGACCAAAGGCATTTTAGGCACAGTTGGCGGGGCATTCCTCGGTTACTATTTGCCGATGTTGCAGCTTAAGGGCCAGATCAGCCGCCGTCAGGATTCGATCCTCAAATCTTTGCCGGATGCGCTGGATTTGCTTACGATCTGCGTAGAAGCGGGGCTGGGCTTTGAGCAGGCGATGGGCAAGGTCTACGAAAAATGGGACGATGATCTGGGCATCGCTTTTGGGCGCGTGCTGCAAGAAATCCAGCTTGGCAAGCCGCGCGGCGAGGCGCTGCGCGATATGGCGAACCGCATGGATGTGCCGGACGTGACCAGCTTTGTTGCGGCCCTGATCCAGGCGCAGCAGCTTGGTGTGAGTGTCGCTAAAATCCTGCGCATTCAATCCGACCAGATGCGCGTCAAGCGCCGCCAGCGCGCGCAAGAGAAAGCACAGCAGGCCCCGGTGAAGATGATTATCCCGATGGTTTTGTTGATCTTTCCGTCCATCTGGATTGTGCTGCTTGGCCCGGCGGTCATTCTTTTGATGGACTCCGGTGTTATGGGTGGTATTTAAGTCTGGCTGTGTATCAGTGATGAAACACACTTGACCGAGACACAAACGCACATCGACAACGCTGAGCGCTCGATTAACCCGGTTAACAAGCTGCCCAGCGTAAAATTTATAAAACTCCTTACTCAACAGGTCGTCACAGTCGCGCTCGACTTGGTATTTCCGCCGCACTGTGTCAACTGCCAACGGGTAGGGGGTTTTTTGTGCGAGCGCTGCGCCGCGACGGTCCAGGCTGCGCCCGAACGCGCGGTTGCCGGTCTTGATAGCGTCCGGGCTGCGGTCCGTTTTGAGGGCGCGGCCAGCACAGCCATTCACGCATTCAAGTATGAGCGACAGACGCACCTGGTGCGTATTCTGGGGTTGTGGCTGTGTCATGCGCTCGAACCAGTGGGATGGCAAATTGACTGTGTGACAGCCGTGCCGCTGCACGAAACACGCCTGGCGGCGCGTGGTTATAATCAGGCGGCACTGCTGGCCCGCCATGTTGCGGATACATTCTCCTGGGATTTTGACGAGACGCTCGTTCGACGAGTTCGTGAGACTCCCAGCCAGGTGAATCTCAATATGCATGAGCGGCGGGTGAATGTTGCCGGGGCATTTGTGGCGCAGCCCGGCAGTCTTGCAGGGCGGCGGGTCCTGGTCATCGATGATGTGTTAACCACCGGCGCGACCTTAGCTGCCTGCGCGGATGCGCTGCGGGGCGCTGGGGCCGCCGTGGTTTACGGTGCGGCAGCGGCCAGCGCCGTATTTGTTGAATAACCATCGCCGGTGTATCGGTCACACCGGACTGGTGTTGTGTGGATTGCTACTGCTGTACGTGAAAAGGAGATAGTTATGGAACTCAAGATACACGCTCGGAACGTGGATGTGACCAGTCGCTTGCAAGAACATGTTGAACGAAAAGTGAGTAAGCTGGACCGCTATTTGCCGAACATTCAAGAAATGCGTGTAGATTTGGCAATTGAACACCGTCGGCAGGGGCAAGATCAATGCATTGCACAGCTCACGCTGCGCAACACGCGCGGGGTCATTCTGCGCGCAGAAGAAAAGCGCCAACCGGACATCTATGCTGCGCTGGATATGGCGCTGGACAAGATGTACCGTCAAATCCAGCGCTATAAAGGGAAGCTCAAGCGCCGGAGCGGGCGCGCTGGCGAATCTGAATTTGACCTGCTGGAGCCGGTGCCGTTGGGTGAGGACCTGGAAGAAGACGAAGAAAAGCTCGCCATCGTTCGCCGCAAGCAGGTAAACCTGATTCCGATGAGCGAAGACGAGGCTATCGACCAGATGGAACTGCTGGGGCATAGCTTCTTCGTATTTCTCAACGCGGAAACGGCCCGGATTGGCGTGCTGTATCGCCGTGAAGATGGCAATTACGGGGTATTGGAACCTGATATGTCGTAACGTGTCGGTGTCATGACTGCTGGCCGGGAGTGGTGATGATCGACTCCCGGCTTTTTTGTTGCAGGAGGGAGAGTCTATGCAGATACAAAATATCGGCGCGATTATCTTCGCCGGACCGGAACGTGAATCGCCCCAGGAACAATTGGTGGATCGTGCGATCCGGGCTTCTGCGCTGGACCTGATCGCGGCACTGCACGAACAGGGTATCCAGCCGGTGATTGTGGCCGGGCCGGATTTGCGCTGGCTGCCGGATTCAGCGCAGGTTTTGCGCGATATTGACCGGGGCGCGTTTCATTTCGGCTCGCGGTTGGCGGAGTTGGTCGAACGCTACCGGCTATCTCCGGCGATCTATTTTGGCGCGGGCAGTACGCCGCTGTTAAATGTTGACCTGTTGGGCTTGCTGCATGGCATGTTATACCAGTCCGAATACGGGCAGGGCAGTCGCATCCCGTCGCATATTGCGTTGACCAACAATCTGCATTCGAGCGACTGGGTAGGCATTTCGCATACGCAGGACGCGCTGAATATCATTCGCAGCGCGGACCGTGATAACGGCCTGGCCTGGATGCTGCAAGAAAACTGGGAATATGACGTGCGCGTGCTGTCCGGCGTGCGCCCGTCTTCGAGTATGGACCTCGATACGCCTGCTGATCTGGCGTTGGTACGGTTACACCCGCAGTGCCCGCCGCATCTCAGCGGCACGCTGCATGATCCGCTGCTCGACCGCGTGCCGGTTGCGCCGGTGCTCGATGTGGCCGCGCGCGACGGGGGACGTGTTGCCCTGATTGGGCGTGTGTCGCCGCGCGCGTGGGGCGAACTGAGCAAGGTCACGCAGGCGTGGATACGCACGTATTCCGAGGAACGCGGCATGGTTGCCAGCGGGCGGCTGGCGCGTGGTGAGGTGCATTCGCTGCTCGGACGGCTGTTGACATTGCTCGGCCCGGCGGGATTCTTCGAGGAACTGGCGCGCATGGCGGACGCCGCGATCATTGATACGCGCGTGCTGATGGCGGCGCAGGGGCATTACCCCTCGGCGGCGGACCGTTTCGCGTCTGACCTGTTTCTGATTGATGAAATCGCGGATGCGTGGGTGCGTGACTTCACCGCCGCCGCTGTCAATGCACCGATCCCGGTGCTGCTGGGCGGTCACGGCGTGGTCGCAGGCGGGCTGTACGTGCTGGCCGAGGTGATCGCCGAACGGCGGCGGCGTTAGCTGCTGGACAGCCTGCGCAGGTGGTTGTACTTCTGGAACTCGTACCACGCCATCAGGATGCTGAGCCGCAAGCCGTGCCAGCCGTCGCGGTAGCCCTTGAGCGTCACGAAGCGCCATAGAAACTGGCGGGCGGGCTGCGTGATGAACTTGTGCGCTTTGGGCTGGATGCCCTGTTCCTTGAGGATATGCGCGTCATACTGCACGTAGCGGCTTTGTTTTTCGCGGAATTGCGCAAAACTCGTGTAGTTGTAGTGTACGAACGGGTTTTGCAGGTGTCCCGGTTCGCCATCCAGCAGCACGAGTTCATGCACCGGGCGGTCGGGGTCGTAGCGTGCGCGCTCGCGTTTGAGCAGGCGCATCTGGTAATCTGGGTACCACCCGGTGTGGCGCGTGAGTTTGCCGAAGATGTAGTTATGCCGGGGAATCCAGTAGCCGTGATGCACGCCTGCCGCGATCAGGTGGCGCACTTCCTCGGCCTGGGCCGGGCTGGAACGCTCGTCCGCGTCGATGAACAGCACCCAGTCATGATCAACCGCGTTCAGGGCGTCGTTGCGCTGCTGGGCGTAGTTTTCGAAGGGGTTGTAGATCACGGTTGCCCCGGCGTCTTCGGCGTGGTCTGCGGTGCGGTCCTCCGTGCGCGGATCGAGAAACACGATCACGGTGTCTGCCCACAGCACGCTGGCGATGCAGTCGCGGATGTTGTGTTCCTCGTTGCGGGCCATGATGATCGCGGCGAGTGTTGGCGGCATGGTGTCCCTCACAGATTTTGCACAGCGCGGTACGCGGCGATTAACTCGTCGCGCTCGGTGGCGCTGATCGTTCCGGCGGCGTGATCGCGCTGCGCCTGCGCGATTTTGGCGCGCATTCCCAGCCGGATGATCCCGCGCGCAAGTGTGCGCTTGAGCGGCGAATAATACTGTTCGAACAGGCGTAAGCGGCTGCGCCAGAGATTGATCACGCTCTGTGCGCGGACTTGTCCGGTACTCTGCCCGGACAGGTGAATCACGCGCGCGGCGGGCACGGTGTAGGTTTCCCACCCGGCGCGGCGGATGCGCATACTCCAGTCAATTTCCTCGCAGTACATGAAATACGCTTCGTCGAACATGCCGGTCTGCTGGATCACTTCGCGCCGCAGCATCATTGTCGCGCCCAGCGTGTGATCGACCGGGAACGGCTGGCCCTGCGCATACAACGCGCGCGGGTAGCGCCCATTGAGCCGCGTTTCGTGCAGCCGCGCCGGGACCGGGAACAGGTCGATGATCAACTGGGTCAGGCCGGGGAAGGCAAACGCGCCGTTCTGGAAGCTGCCGTCATCATAGGCCAACTGCGCGCCGACCACGCCCGCGCGGGGCAGGGCGAACAGCGCGTCGTAGAGCGCGCGGGTCGCGCCCGCTTCGGTGCGCGTGTCGGAGTTCAGC
>CAZMNL010000220.1:0-5604 GCA_964567525.1 uncultured Anaerolineaceae bacterium | reverse complement strand
GGCTACGTGATGATCGATCACGGCTGGGGCATCTACAGCGGCTACGCGCATCTCTCCGAAAAGCTGGTTGTGCCGGGGCAGTGGGTGCGGCAGGGCGACGTGATCGCCCTCAGCGGCGCGAATGGGCGCTCGGCGGGCGCACACCTGCATTACGAGATGGTCGCCGGGGCCGCGTGGGTCGATCCCGCCGAATTCATGGCGCTGGTCAACGGCGGCAAGTGAGGCGCACTGCGGTGAATCTTAAACAACCCTGGCAAACGCTCGCCACCGCCGAACTGCTCAACTGCCCGCCCTGGGTGCGCGTGCTGCTGGAACATGTGCGGCTGCCAAACGGTGTCGAGATCAGCGACTTTTACCGGATCGAGATGGTCGAATGGGCGCAGGTCTTCGCGGTGACGGATGACGGGCGCGTGCCCATGCTGGAAATGTACCGGCACGGACCTCGCAGAGTCTCGCTCGAGCTGCCCGCCGGGTATATCGACGCTGGCGAAACGCCCGCCGACACGATCCGGCGCGAACTGCGCGAGGAAGCCGGAGTCGTGGCGTCCGAGTGGCGCAGCCTGGGGCGCTTCTTCATCGACGGCAACCGGGGCTGTGGCGCGACGCATATTTTCCTGGCACGCGGCGCGCAGCAGGTCAGCGACACGGCGCACGAATCCAGCGAACTGATGGCGCTGCGCTGGCTGACGCTGGACGAGGTGCGCGCCGCGTGGCTGGGCGGCGGGCTGGCGAATATGGGCACGCTGGCGGCGGTCGGGCTGGCGCTGGGCGTGCTGGAAGGAAACGGATAACCATGCTGCAAGTACGACCGGCACGGACGGTTGATCTCCCCGGTTTGGCGATTGTGCTGCACGATGCATTCAGCGCCAAACTGCGCCGCCTTTTCGGTCAGGACCCGGACACCGTGCGCGCCATTCTGGAAGCCACCTATGCCGGGCCGGTGAAGCGCGGCTATGACGGCGTGCTGGTCGCGGAACGCGCCGGGCGCGTGGTCGGCACGCTGGTAATCGAGCCGGTGTATCGTACAGTGCCCGAAAACCGAGCGTTTGAGCGCTTCATTATCGGCAGGCTGGGTCTGCCGCGTGTGCTGTGGGCGGCATTTTTATTGTGGCTGCTGGGCCACGATGCCCAGGAAGGCGAAGCCCACATCACCGATGTTGCCGTCGCGCCGGACGTACAGGGCGAGGGCATCGGCGCGCAGTTGATGGACGCGGCGGAGCAGTGGGCGCGCGATCACGACCGCGAGCGGCTGACGCTGTGGGTTGCCGCCAATAATCCCGCCGCTATACGGCTCTACGAAAAGACCGGCTACCACATCGTGCGCACACACTCAAGCTGGCTGCTGCGGCTGGCGTTTGGCATCAAAGACTGGCACTTCATGCAGCGCAACCTGGACACGCCCCCGCTGGCGCTGCCCGCCCCGGACTCCGCCAGCCACAGTGAGCGCCGTTAACGCCGCGCTAGCTAAAGCAACTTTTGCGCCGGTTTAATTGCCCCTTCAAGGATTCTTGACGCGCCTTTAACCTATTCCCGGCACAGTGTTCAAGATCGTAACCCGGCGAATAGCGCGGGGTTATGATCTATGGTTTATGTCCAGATGTGTCCAGGGGAATCCGATCATGCGCGTGGCGCTGTTTACCGAAACTTTTCTGCCTAAAATTGACGGTATTGTAACCGTACTGGTCCTGTTAATGGACCACCTTGTCAAACGCGGCGTGGAATTCATGGTCGTCGCGCCCAAACTCAACGGCCAGGAAGCCGCGTATCGCGGTAACCCGGTGGTGGGCGTGCCAGGGATCACGTTCCCGTTTTACCCCGAACTCAAGTTCGGGCCGCCCACGCTCGGCACGTACCGCGAAGTGAAAGCTTTTGACCCGGATATCGCGCACTTCATCCACCCGACGCTGGTCGGTACAGGCGGCATGATGATGGCGAAACGCCTTAATGTGCCGACGCTCGCGTCGTTCCACCTGGACCTGGCGAGCATCACGCATCACATGGGCGTGGGCTTCCTGGAACCGGTGGTGTGGTGGTATACGCGCCAGAACTTCAACGCAGCGGATTACGCGCTGGCCCCGTCGCGGCTGGTGCAGCAGGATATGCTCGATCACGGTGTGAAGCAGGTCGGGCTGTGGCGCAGGGGCGTAGATGCCGAGATGTTCCATCCCAGCTACGCCACGCACGATATGCGGATGCGCCTCAGCGACGGGCACCCGCAAGACCCGATCATGCTGTATGTCGGGCGGCTCTCCAACGAGAAGCAGATCGATAAGATTCGCCCGGTGTTGGAGCAGGTCCCCGGTACGCGGCTGGCGCTGGTGGGCGACGGTCCCGCGCGGCAAGACCTGGGGCAGTACTTCAAAGGCACGTCCACAAAATTTATGGGCTATATGCGCGGGCCGGAACTATGGTCCGCGTTCGCCAGCGCGGATATGTTCGTGTTCCCTTCAGCGATGGAAACCTTCGGGCTGGTGCTGATCGAGGCGATGGCCTCCGGGCTGCCGGTGGTTACGTCGCGCGTGGGCGGCGTGGATGATATGGTGCAGTCCGGCGTGAACGGCTACGTGTTCAACGTGGGCGACGTGCGCGGCATGATCGACGGCGTGCGCGCGGTGCTCTCCGAGCCAAACAAGCGTAAGATCATGGGCCGCAACGCGCGCCTGTTCGCCGAAACGCAGTCCTGGCCGGTGATGATGGATGAACTGCTGACCTGCTACGATGACCTGATCACCGGGCGGCAGCCGTCGATCTAGGCGCAGCGCCGCAGACAGACGCACAATGCAAGGCGCGCCGGTTGGCGCGTCTCTTGATTCCGGTTGGGTGTTGGTAAGAATAGTGCGCGATTTAATCGCATTTTGATCGGGATTATAGAAAATTTTCACAACTCAGCCTTGTTTTTTGCATCTAAATCAGGGAAAGTTGTCATCGTTTTCAACCCAGCCAAAGAGTTATGAGGTCAATAAAAACACATGGGAATTAGCGTTCACTTGGATACCCCCGAACTGAGCATTGTCCGTTATGAATTTGACGCCCATTGGGACTGGGAAGACCTGTTCGTGGCCACCCAGGAAGATGATAAACTGGTCGCGGGCCGCGAGCGCTTCCACCTGATTCTCGATATGCGTGCGGTAAAAGCCATGCCGCCCAACCCAACCGTTAAACTGCGTAAGCTCGCCGAAGGTGTCGGCGCGGCGGCGCAGCTTGGCCTGATCGTGATGGTGGGTCAGAGCCGCTGGGCCGAGACGATCCTCGATATCTTCTACCGCGTCTACGGTTCGCAGGCTAACAGCATCGGCGGCGTGGACTCGGTGCAAACGCTGGAACAGGCCCGCGCGTTAGTTGCCGAATACGAAGAAGAAGCGCGCGCCTGATCGACCGCTGTAGATACGCATCAAAACGTGAACCGGGGCAGTATGGCCCCGGTTTTTTTTGCACCCAAACCGGCCTCCCATGTGCATGAGCCGCCCTGATGCGTATAATGGTGTTTGCTCTGGGGCTGTTTTTGAGAGGGAAAAGTTCATGATTCAATATGTCTATCCGCGTCTGTATGTCGCTGGGGAAGATGACGCGGGCGCGGTGCGGCAGTGGGACGGGGCGGTGCTCTACCTGGAACCAGCAGACGACGCGCAACCGCACCGGCTGGCGCTGGATGTTTCACCGGATGAGCCGCTCGAACCGGACGCGATCCGGCAGGGCGCGGATTTCATCCAGGCGCAGATCGCAGCAGGCCGCGAGGTGGTGGTGGTGGCGCCATATGGTACGATGTTCGCGGCGGTGTTCCCGCTGGCCTACCTGGTCGCGCACCACGATAAGACCCTGCCGGATGCGTGGATGCTTATCTCCAACCACCAGGCGATCTGGCCGCCGCCGTATTTCTGGCTGTTGTCGCTGGTGGAAACCTACGAACTGCCGTTCAGCGAAGACGAGATTTTCGACGACTACCTGCCAATGCAGATGGCGCTGGCTACAACGCGGTCGCTGCACATGATCCTGGACGGTGTGTATCTCGGCAGCCTGTTCGCGCTGCTCAATGCGCCGGATACGCTCGCGCAGGGTATCCAGGCGGTGCTGCGCGTGGATAACACCCCCCGCGACCAGGGCCAATGGCCGCGCGCGGTCAGGCTGCTCGATCTGCCGATCCCGGATGCGCGCGATATCGCGCCGGACACGCTCGACCAGGGCGCGGACTTCATCGCGGAACAGGTTCGCGCCGGGCGTAAGGTGCTGGTCCACTGTCACGAAGGCGTCAGCCGCTCGGTGACGATGGTGCTCGCCTACCTGATCGCGCACCGCGGCCTGACGCTGGCGCAGGCGTACCGGCGGATAGTATTTAATCGCCCGGTGGCACACCCGCACCCGTCGCTGCTGTGGTCGCTGGTGCGACGCTACGACCTGCCGTATAGTTACGCTGAGGTGTTCCACCCGCTGTTTTTGCGCGCATTGGAGCGCAGCGCAGTGAGTTCTGGGGGGTGAGACTTAGGCTACGCCAAGAAAATAATTACCCCATCCCCCACAACCCCTTCCCTCAGGGAAGGGGAGCAAAGGCCAACTCATTTGGGTGATTTATTTCCTGGATCAGCCTTATCAAAATATCCACCAACAAAGCGAGTGTTCAATGATCGTACAGATTTACACCATACAAAGCGTTGACGAGGCCCGCGCCGTGATTGCGACGGGCGTCAATCACATCGGCGTGACGCCGTCCGAGCGCGGTCTGCCCGGCGAGATCAGCATCGAACAGGCGCGCGCAATTGTTGCCGCCGCGAAAGGTAGCGCGCTCACGGTTGCGCTCTCGGTCGAGCCGGACCCGGACGCGATTATACGGATGGTCGTGGCGGTGCAGCCGGACGTGCTGCACCTGTGCGGCCTGGAAGGGACCTTCAGCCCGGCGGATGTTGCGGTGCTGCGCGCGCGGCTGGATGGCGTGGCGATCATGCAGGCGATTGCTGTCGGCGGGCCGGACGCGATCCAGCAGGCGCGTGATTACGCCGCTGCCGTCGATTACCTGATCCTGGACACGCAAGCGCCGGATATCGACGGCATCGGCGCGTCCGGCGCGACGCACGACTGGAGCATCAGCCGCGCGATTGTCGAGGCGGTGCAGATTCCCGTGATCCTGGCGGGCGGGTTGTCGCCGGAAAACGTCGCCGACGCGATCCGCGCGGTGCAGCCCTGGGGCGTGGATTCGCTCACGCACACTAACCGACTGCTGCCTGAAGGCGGCTTTCGCAAAGATATTGACCGCGTGCGGGATTTCGTCACGGCGGCGCGCGAGGCTGCCGGGGGGTCCGGCGCGTGACGGTCCTGGTCGTAGGTGATGCGAATGTCGATATGGTGATCCGCCTGCCGGATGCGACCGCCACGCCGCCTGACCTGAGCGGCTCGCAGCCGCAGTTGTTCGGCGGCGGGTCGGCGGCGAATGTGGCGGCGGCGCTGGCGCGGCTGGACGTGCCGACCGGGTTTGTCGGCACGCTCGGCGACGACGGCTACGGGCGTTTTGTGCGGGACGGACTCGCCGCCGAAGGCGTGGACGTTAGCGGCATACACCTGCTGCCGCACAGCTTCACCGCGATGGTGATCGCGCTGGTCCAGCCCTCCGGCGAG
>CAZMNL010000219.1:0-5611 GCA_964567525.1 uncultured Anaerolineaceae bacterium | reverse complement strand
AGACGGGCGCGGCGGCAGCGCCGAAACCGGCTTCACCCTCACGGTCGAGTCCGCGCCGCAGGAACCCACCCCGGTCCCGCCGCCCCCCGCTGAGGATATCAACCTGAACGATATCCCCAACCTGCCGCCCCTCGAAGGCGCGACACTGGACAACGCCCGCGCGATCTACCAGCGCGGGCAGTCGATGGAGAATCCGGCGAATCCAGGCGTGTTCAGCGTGGCAGGCGATACCGGGCCGGATCGCTTCATGGCGGACCTGGACGACGGGATGTTCGACTTTGGCAGCCTGGACGACGCCGCCGCGCTGGATGAGCTGGTGTTCTACTACAACAGCACCACGCTGCCCAACGGCGGCAGCAGCTTCACCGGCGCGGGCCAGCTTGCCACGCGCGGCAGTTGGACCGCCGCCGACCTGCTCGACCGGGGCAATACCGACGTAGCGATCTGCCCGCCGCGCCTCAACCCGCTGGAATGCGCGCTAATGACCAACCGGCCCAGCGTACTGTTTGTGATCGTCGGGCGCAACGACGCGCTGCAAACCACCCCGCCGGACCAGTTCCGCCAGCAGCTTGACGCCATCGTGCAGACCAGCGCACAGGCGGGCGCGATCCCGGTGCTGCTGACCGTGCCCGGCGACCCGGCGCAGGTCCCGCACCTGAACGCGATCAACCGTGTCATCGTCGAAAGCGCGCGAGATCACAACGTCCCACTGATCAATCTGTGGCGCAGAATCGCCAACCGCACCGGCAGCGACGGCGTGAATCCTGATCTCACGCTCACCTCGTCCGGCGTGGGCGATGTGCTCACCGATGCTGAGTTGAACACCTACGGACAGCCCAACCTGAACCTGATGGCGCTGCGCACGCTGCTAACCCTGCGCCGCGCCGTCCCGATTCCGTAGGGACCGCCGGACTCACCCAAACAAAACGGGGCACAGGCCGCTGATGGCCTGTGCCCCGTCAAAGAATTGGGTGTACGGTCGCAACTACTCACCTCAAAGGTATACCACAAACCATCAACGCAGATATATAAAAACAAAGAAGACTGCTACCGCCAAAGCAATCCCGATATAGAATATCCCGATTTTTGTTCTAGAACCGATCTGTTTTCCAAAAATCAGACTCAACAACCAACCGTGAGCGCTGAAACCCAATACTTTAGGCGGTAGTTGCCTAATCAACAAATGATTTTCTCGAGCGATTTTGTCGCTGAGATCGAATGCCTGAAACCCCCATTTCTGTAGCAACTTCTCTGCTTCAACCGCATTCTTACTAGCTCCACGAAGGAACTGATGATACCAAAACCGATCCATGATGAAGAAGGCCAGCCAAGATGATATTCCTAACAGTACCAAGCCTTTTGCTAGACCCACTTCACCCTCTACATATGCATAACCAGCCGCGCCAAGTACTGTGGTTAGCATGGTAATTGCGAAGTTTCGGATTTGCATTTCAATTTGATTGAAGTGTTGCTGGACATCAACCGTTTTTTCCCATGCTTTGATCGTATATTTGATCATCGATTTCTGATCGATTTCAATCTGTTCATCGGGGTTAGAATGCTCTGCTGATTCCATGAAGGCAAACTCCATTTGTTAAAATGTCCAATAATATAATCCTAAACGTGGACGAAGCACAATACCCCCCTACAAAATGGGAGAATATATGTTAACTCTCACTAGAAAACGCTTCGCAAATCTCAAGATCCAAAGGGAACAAATACGAATAAATAGAGCAGTTCACCAAAAGATTCCTTGAGCACAAAACTCGGTGTAACGTCATCGCGGCTATGTATCTGGCGTTCCCGTTCAATGTCCTCATCTATCCAATGACTGACCGCCCGTAACAAATCATATTCAGGGCGTTGCTGTGCTAAACCGTAGGTTGCATGCACATCGGTTACACCTGCATCCTGTGCCATAGCTATATCTTTCATTGGGCTGTCACCAACATAAATGGTTTCAGATTTGGATGCACCGACTTCTTCGAGAATACGGTTCAGGACATGTACATCGGGTTTGTATTCATCCGGCTCTGTATACTTATGAATTGTGTGTATCAATTCAATCTCAGAATCGGGAGGATACTCAGGCTCGAAAGTGCGGGAGAAATGCGGAGGTGTGTAGAGGAAATCAACAACCCCATCAAGTCCCAAAGACTTTAAGCGCTTGCGCGAGTGATAGCCCAAAGATTCTGTGAATACTACGATGAGACAACCGCTGCTTTTCAGTGTGTGCAGAGTTTCCCGTACAGTTGGGTACAAATGTAGTGCTCCTTGACGAGCATTACGATACGCCACAATCGCTGATTTAAATCGTTCAACACGTTCTTCAGGTAACATCTCTGGAGCCAATTCCGTTAACTCTTCGATCACATAGGCATATTCGGATGTACCGTGAAGTCGATAAACTCTGCGAAACGCGGCCTTCAAGTCATCGGGATCATGACCAGTATCTTCAAGCAACACCTCGAACATGGCGGAAAATGCCCGATACCACATTTCCACCCAATCATATAGTGTGTTATCAAAATCGGTGACGAGTACAGACTTTTGAGGGGACATTGCTCTAGCTCCATCACACTTTTAGCACATATATTCTAAATCATTTTAGCATGAGTATTCTTAAATTCCAAACAATTAATTGGAATTATATTAGATTTTTACAAATAACACTGCCTCATCAAAATATAAATGTCAGTTCTCCAAAATATCAGGAGTGATTGATGAACTAAACTCAGTGAATCACGAATTGGTGTTTTGTTTTGCGCGCTCAGCCCTCACCGCCAACTCCTCTCCCTCAGAGGGTTTTTGGAAACTCCCTGGAAAGCGGGCCAATTTCTCCCACTTTCCAGAAACGCTCTCACGGAGAGGGGAGTAATTGCGCTGCTAATCCCTCTCTCTGAGGGAGCGGGACCCAACACAAGTCGGAAAGGTGAGGGCTACACGGCGAATCCGTGAGTCACTGAAACTCAATCACTCCCTACCTCCTCAATGTCCAACCGATTGACCGCGCCGTCCAAAGAACCGGAATCGCTCAGGCGATCCCGAAGATGGCTTGCAGCTTCAGCGCCAGCCCCATATCGCCCTTGACCTTGACCTTGCCCTGCATGAAGGCCACCATCGCGTTGAGTTCGCCATTGACCAGCGCGATATAGTCGTCAGCGGTGGCCGTGATCGTCATCGTCGGGTCGGGATGCTCGCCTTCCTGAACTTCGGCTTGCTTGTCCACGACCTTGATCCAGTACTGGCCGCCGTTGTCGCCGGTGAGCGTGAACTGAAAGATCGCGTCCACCCCTTCGGCCTTATCCGGGTTGAAACCCTCGTGAATGTTATCAAAAATCTCTTTTACGGATGTAACTTTATCGGACATAAAAGCGCCTCCTACCATCCTTGACCGTGATAAAAACTGCTCGCGTTACCCAACTATAACAATTCCCCCGCGTATTTCCTAGTATCAACCCCACCTGACCGCCAGCCGCCGCCAATCTGACGGTTAGCAGGCAATCGCACAATGACGGTTGCCGCTGCCCCGCCGCTCCGCTACAATGATTCGTGGAGCAGAAGAAGGAGTCTGAACATTATGACCATCACCAGCCGCGTTGATTACCCAACCCTGACCAGCGACGCCCTGCGCGACAACCCCCTGGGCGATCCACATGTGCGGACGTTGGCCGTCTACCTGCCGCCCGGCTATGACGACGAACCGGGGCGGCGCTATCCGGCGCTGTACCTGCTCAGCAGTCACGGCAGCACCGGCCCCTCGCTGCTCAACTGGAGCGCCTGGCGCGAGAACATCCAGCAGCAGTTGGACCGCCTGATCGCCGGTGGCACACTCGCGCCCGTGATCGTCGTCCTGCCGGATATGTGGACGCGCTTCGGCAGCTCGCAGTTTATCAACTCCGCCGGTATCGGGCGCTACGAAGATTACCTGGTGGGCGAGATCGTGCCCTACGTGGACGCGCATTACCGCACCCTGCCGGGCCGCGATCACCGGGGCGTGCTGGGGCGCAGCAGCGGCGGTTATGGCGCGCTGGTGCAGGCCATGCGCCACCCGGAGACGTTCGGCGCGGTGGCGTGTCACAGCGGCGACCTGTACTGGGAATACACCTGTATGCCGCACATCGCCAAAATGCACCAGCAGTTGGAGAAGTTCGGCGGGCTGGATGCCTTCATCCGTGATATCCCCGACATCAACCCCAAAGGCGGCGCGTTCTGGGAACTGATCATGTCCGTCTGCTGGGCGGCAGCATTCGACGGCGACCCAGACGCGCCGCACGGCTTCCGCCTGCCCATCGACCCGCAGACCGGCGCGCTGGATCGCGGCGCGTGGGCGCGCTGGCTGGCGCATGACCCGCTGCACATGATCGCGGAGGAAGAACACAGCGAGGCGCTGTACCGTATGCGCGCAATCTTCATCGACGTGGGCGCGTATGACGAATACCAGTTGCAGGTTGGCGCGCGACTGCTGCATCGCAAACTCAACGCGCTGAATATCCCGCACGTCTACGAGGAATATCCCGACGGGCATCGCAGCACGCGCTACCGCTTCGACTCGTCGCTGCCGGTGCTGGCCGAGGCGCTGCGATGATCCGATCCTGGCGGGAGTACCCCGCGCGCGCCCTGCTGCCGCTGATTGCCGTGCTGCTGGTCCTGACTGTGGCGGCGTGTTCGCGCGCCAACGACGAGGTAATCTACATCACGGCCACGCCGCTGCTTGACACGGACGGTAACGTCATCCAGGCCCCGACCATGACGCCCGACTCGCCGACCGATACGCCCATCGTGCCCACGCCCAACCCCACCCGCCCGCGCCCGCCCGATACCGGGTTGTACGTGGTGCAGGCGGGGGATACGCTGTTCAGCATCGCGGAGATATACGGCCTGACGCTGGACCAACTGATCGACGCTAACGACCTCCCAAACGCTGGCGCGCTGGAAGTCGGGCAGTTATTGACCATCCCCGGCGGCTCGCTGGTCTACGGCCCGGACTTCAAGATCATCCCGGACAGCGAACTGGTCTACGGCCCGACGGCGAGCGATTTCAGCATCGTGGGCGCGGTCAAGTTCCAGCAGGGCTTTTTGAAGGCGTACTCGCAGAACGTCAACGGCGCGATCATGTCCGGCGTGGAGATCGTGAACTTCATCGCCACCAATTACAGCGTCAACCCGCGCCTGCTGCTGGCGCTGCTGGAATATCGCGGCGGCTGGCTCACGCAGCCCTACCCCGACGAACCGTATATCGATTACCCGCTGGGCATCGTCAAAAATGGCGGCGACGGCCTTTACCGCCAGCTTCTCGAAACTGCTAACGCGCTCAACTACGGTTACTACGGCTGGAAGTATCGCGGCACAACGTCGCTGGTGGTCGGCGCGGGACAGCGCGTATTTTTCGCACCGGCGCTGAATCCCGGCACGGTCGGCGTACAGTACATGCTCAGCCTGGGCGTCGAGCCGGAACAGTGGCAGCGCGATATCCACCCGGACGGATTCTTCGCCACCTATACCGCGCTGTTCGGCGACCCGTTCGCGCGCGCCTTCGAGCCGATCACGCCGCCCGACCTGACCCAGCCCGCGCTCACCCTGCCGATCCCCAGGGGCGAGGAATGGGTGT
>CAZMNL010000218.1:3675-5616 GCA_964567525.1 uncultured Anaerolineaceae bacterium | reverse complement strand
TTCAGTGAAACAGTCATCGATTATGGCTCAAACGTAAAATAGCCACACCCCTTTTTTTCCTTTGAAAATCTCTGTATTCTCCGTGTACTCTGTCGTGTATCTTTTTGCCCCGAATTTGAAACACACCCTGCGGCGAGGCACTCTGGCGAGCGCCCCGCCGCAGTACGTTTCATGGATGTCTATTCGTCCGTGTTGTCTTCCTCTTGCTCGTCTTCAAGCGCGGCCTGTTCAATCGCCTCGCGCGCCTGCTCATCCAGCACATTACGCACTTCTTCGGCGTGCTCGCTCAGCGTGCTGTAGATCATCAGGTTGTTCTCTTCCTGTACGATCAACACCGGGCCGGATACGAAAATACGCGAAACATCCGGATCCTCGATCTGCATGGCGGCGGTGCGCGCGTCCTCAGACGAGCTGAAACCGAACACGCCGATGCGGTCGCCGCTGAGCGTCATTTCCACCAGCGTACCCTCAGCCTCTAACCCAATGTAGGTGGCGACCTCTTCTTCGGTGGGGATGATCTCCACGTCCAGATCGTCCTGCATGGTCAGCAGCAGGTCGAGGAACGCCTGCACCGAGGCGAATTCCGGCGGCGGCGGGCAGTAAACCACCATCTCGCCGGTCAGGTCGGTGTGGTACTCGTAGAGCATTGCGTCCACGCGGAAGATCACGCGGTAGCCTTCAAGCGCGGCGGAAACGGGTTCTTCGATCCCGGCCCCGCGCGGGCAGCCCAACGCCTCGTCATTCCACAGGGCCTCATCGACCGAAACGACCGCGCCCGCCGCCGGATCGATGCCGCGCGCTTCCAGATCGGCCAGTACTGCGTCAACGGGTTGCAGTTTGGGGCTGTCGGTGGCGATCACCAGTACGTCTTCATCGACGAACACATCGTCACAGCGCTGGATTATCGGGTCCGGCGGGGCCAGCGCGCCTTCGATCATCGGCGGCTGCACCACCTGGTACGCATAGATGAACTGCTCATGTTGCACATAGACGTAATTCACCTCGGCATCGGGATCGTCTACTTCCGGGCATTCGAGAGGCACATCCAGAAACAGCACGGTATCCGGCTCCAGCACGTCCAGGTCGTCCAGGCTGAGCGTCATCTCAGCGGCCAGCGCAACCGACGCCTGTTCCTGGGCCTGCTGGAACACAGGTTCATCAGGCAGCAGATAGGGCGTCAGGGTCGGCAGCATTTGCTGGGTGGCGGGCGGCGCAGGCGTTTCGACCACCGGCGCGGGCAGCACGCCCTCGTCGGATTCATCCTCGACATCTTCATTAAGGGTGCTGTCGTCCAGCACAACCGGCGTTTCGGCGCTCTGATCGCTGTCACTGTCGCCGTCGTCGTCATCATCACCGCCGCACGCAGCCAGCAATAACGCCGCCGCCAGCAGCATCACCAGGACCAGCAATGCGCGGCGCAAAATACGGTTTTTGTTGTTCATATAAACGCTCTCCGTCAAGTTTTACGCGAAAAAGTTAACCCCCGCTACCGATCATACCGCATCTTGCAGCGAAACGTGGCACGCCAGCACCAAAAATCCCCTCTCCGCACGCGAAACCATTGGCGAAGTCGATTTGCAGGTGTTTGTGGGGGAGAATTCGGCATGTTTTCCAGGGCGGGTTTGGAAACCCGCCCCTACAAAAAAACAGGATCACACGCGAAGAAGGAACCTGGGTCAAAACCGTCTCCCCCTCTCCAACTTGTTTGGAGAGGGGGATTTAGGGGGTGAGGTTTATGCCTGCTCGACCAGCTTGACGACCGTCACGCCGTCGCCGCCTTCCTTGGGGCCACCGCGCTCGTACTGCCGCACCAGCGGGTGCCCGTGCAGGCGGTCGCGGATCGCGCTGCGCAGCACGCCCGTACCTTTACCGTGAATGATGCGCACAAACGGCATTCCGGACATATACGCCGCGTCGAGATAGTCCTCCATTGTCGGGACG
>CAZMNL010000218.1:0-3665 GCA_964567525.1 uncultured Anaerolineaceae bacterium | reverse complement strand
GGTCGAGTTCCAGGCCCGGCGAGGGTGTGCGCGCCACCGCGAACTGGTCGCGGCTGCGCGCCGGTCCGCGCGGATCGGTGGCGGCGCGGCGCTTGTCGCGCTTACTCTGGCTGTGCGAACGATACATCAGGTCATCGAATTTGGCGCGCATCCGCAGCCGCCCGACGGCGACTTCGGCATCGTTGGCGGTCAGTTCGGTGATCTGCCCCTCGGCGTTCAGCGGCGCAACCCACACCAGATCGCCGAGTCTCAGTCGGGGCCGATCCTCGTCGTCCTGCTCGACCGGTTTGGTGGTAGGCGGCGGGACCGGGACCATGTCTTTTTCCATCGCCGCGCTGTCCTGCTCCACCTGCCGTATGATCTCCAATGGCTGACCGGCAGCCTCTAAGCGTTTGCGCATCCGGCGGATTTCCAGGCGCAGCGCTTCCAGTTCGGCTTCGGCTTCTTCGCGCACCTGGGCCAGCACTTCGCGGCGCTCGTTTTCGATATTCTCCAACCGCCCGCGCAGTTCGGCGCGCAGTTCTTCCGCGCGCTGGAACGAGGTCATGCTTGCTTCGGCGGCGCGCAATGACTCATCGCGTTTGCGGTGGATTTCGTCGAGCAGTTCGTCCGCCTGTAGATCGGCATCACCGACCAGCAGGCGCGCCCCGGCGATGATGCGCGCCGGCAAACCAAGCCGTTCGGCAATTGCCAGCGCATTCGAGCGCCCCGGCAAACCGATCATCAGCCGGTAAGTCGGCGCGAGCGTTTGCAGGTCAAACTCAACACTGGCATTTTGCACACCGGGTTTCTCGTGCCCGTAGATTTTCAGTTCCGGGTGGTGCGTTGTGACCAGCGTGGTGATACCGCGCGCGGCGAAGTCATCCAGCAGCGAGCGCGCCAGCGCCGATCCTTCGGTCGGGTCAGTGCCCGCGCCGAGTTCGTCCAGGATGACCAGCGACTCGTGATCCGCGTCGTCCAGAATCGTGATGATGTTGGTCATGTGTGATGAAAATGTCGAGAGCGATTGTTCGATGCTCTGCTCGTCGCCGATATCCGCGAAGATTTCCTTGAACACCGCCAGCCGCGACTCTTCCGCGACTGGCAGATGCAGGCCGCACTGCGCCATCAGCGTCAGCAGGCCGACCGTCTTCAGCGCGACGGTTTTACCGCCCGTGTTCGGCCCGGTGATCACCAGTACGTAGGTGTCTTCATCCATCGTGACATCAATCGGCACGACTTCCTTAGGATTTAGCAGCGGGTGGCGTGCTTCTTTGAGCATGATCGTACTACCGGGGTGCGGCAGCGACGCATCGTGGAAGCCGACCAGTTCCGGCACGGTGGCGTCAAGCGCGTCGGCATACTTGGCTTTGGCGAAGATCAGGTCCAACTGCGCCAGCGTCTCGACTGTGCGCACGATGTACCTGGACTCGTGCCCGACAAAGTCGCACAACTCGCGCAGAATACGCCGGACTTCGTTCTCTTCCTCAAGCTGGATTTCGCGCCAGGCGTTGTTCAGTTCGACGGTCGCCAGTGGTTCGATGAACAGCGTCGCGCCGCTGGCGCTCTGATCGTGTACGATGCCGGGGATACGCCCCTTGAACTCCGCCTTGAGCGGGATCACGTAGCGCCCGTGCCGCTGCGTGATCAGCACTTCCTGTAGATACTGCTGGTGATTGCTGTTGTGAATCACGCTGTGCAGGCGGTCGTGCAGGCGGTCGAAGGCGATGCGCAGCTCTTTACGCAGCCTCGCAAGTTTCGGGCTGGCGGAATCCATCACGTCGCCGGTTTCGTCCAGCACGCGCGCGATTTCGCCTTGCAGCGCGCTGCATTCTTCCAGGCGGTCGGCAATGCTTGCCAGCATCGGGTACTGGTTACCCAGCCGCCCGATGGTGCGTTTGAGCGTCGTGGACTGCCGCAGCGTGTATTTGATATCGAGCAGCACGACCGGTTCCAGCAGCACGCCGCGCGCCGCCGCCAGCGCATCCGGGCGCACATCACGCGCGCCGCCGACCGTCATGTGATCGTGGTTAGCGAGCAGGTGGCGTGCTTCGGTAGTTTCCTGCTGGCGATCCTGCGCTTCGTCCAGGTAAGGCGTTGGGGTCAGTTTGGCGGCAAGTTCTTTACTCGCCGAAAACGCAGCATGAGCCGCGAGTTTTTCAAGGATTTTGGGCAGTTCAAGCGTCTGCGCCGATTTGGGGTTCATGGTGTGCATGGTCCTGTATGGTGTTAGGTGCAGCCGTGTACAGATGTTAACAGTTCTCAGCCGGTGGGTGCTCAACGCGGGTCAAGCACAAACAAAAACGCCGTGACATCGACTGGATCGACACTCACGGCGACAACAGGCCAGGGCCAGGTACCCTATGATGCAGCGAGGAACGCGCTCAGAGGCAGGCCCGGACGTGCAACAGCGCAACAAGTGCCGGTGCAGGGCAACGGTTGGTGACAGGTTTACGAACGTACACAGGCCGCCTCCTTTCGTTTAGGTGTACGCGGTGTTGGTTAACACGCGCGCCGTCGAACAGTATAGCGGGCGGGGGGCACGTTGTCAACACCATTGGGTCCTTCGGAGAAGGGCTGCATCATTCAAATGCGAATCTTACCGCAGAGGCCCGCTAAAGCGGTACGCAGAGGACGCTGAGATAAAACAAGGATAAGAGAAGAACTCTCTTTTTGATTTTCTCTCTCTGCGTTCTCAGCGTCGCTGCTTGCAGCGCGTCTGCGGTAAATTTTTTGTTAGAAAGAGTCAGCCATAACTCACGACAGAACCCGTATCGCCAGCGGCGCAGATTCCGGTTATCATTAGGGGGGCATGATTGGCGCGGCATGATACTTTTTTTGAGTCGGACCGCCGCGTCCGATTCGCACCAACACACCAATACGTCCGGGGGTGAGTGTTGTCTGATTCATTGACCGTCTTAAACGGGGCGCTGATCGCGGGATATGGCGTGCTGCTGCTGGTGCTGATCCGGCGGCGCAACGCTCAGCAGGACACGACCGTGCGCTGGCTGCTGCTGGCGCTGGTTGCGGCGGTGGCCTGGGCGGGACTCACGCTGCTGCCCCACGATGCACACCTTGAGTCTTCCTACGAAGCGTTGTTCGTCGGCGAGCTGACCCAGCCCGCGCTGGCGATCATTATGGCTAACCTGGTGCTGGTGCTGTTTGGCTATCACCTGCTGACCTATCTCAAGTCGCGGTTCGCGCGCCTGTTCCTGCTGATCGGGATCGTGTGGTGGGTGGCGCAGGCCGCCGTCAGCGCCACCAGCAGCGATCTTACGCTCGGCACCAGCGGGTGGTATCGCTCGATCTACAGCCCGGTTGAGTGGCCGAACGCGCTGGCCTTCGTGGGCTGGCTGGCGCTGGGCGTGCTGCTGATGTTGGCGGCGCTGTATGCGTTCTACCGCGCGCGCCTGCCGGAGATCGCCAACCGCGCGCTGTTCGGCGAACTGCTGATTCTGCCGCTGTTTGTGGGCGTGGCGTTGGGCGCAAGTGACGCCGACGTGCTGACCGAAGGCGGCTGGATTCTGCAATTCTTCGGGCTGGCGGGCGCGGTCTACAGCATCAGCGTGTACCGCGTGCTGGACGTGCGGCGCACCATCCGGCAGGCGACCACCACCGGCACCCTGACCGCGCTGACCGCGCTGGTGATCTTTGTCGCGCTGGTGATCGCCCGCGCGCTTGATCCT
>CAZMNL010000217.1:0-5662 GCA_964567525.1 uncultured Anaerolineaceae bacterium | reverse complement strand
ATTTGAAACGCCCCCATAAATTCCCGGCACATGACTCTCGTCCGGTTGCGCGCAGGGATGCCCAGGCATACTATTGAGGCAATACGGGTTCTCATCAGGAGCATACGGGGCATGAAATATCACATTGAGTGGCATCCCAGGCTGAAACATGTGCTGGTCGTGACACACCACGACATGCACGTCATTGAAGACCTGCTGGAAAGCATCCGGCAGGAAGCCGCCCTGATCGAAGCGGCAAAAACCACCATCCACACCATTTATATCCTGGACAAAAACGCCCACGTGCCAAAAGGGTTTCTCAGCAGCCTGCCGCGCTTCGCCGAGATTACCAACGGCGTGCAGAACAGGCACGGGCTGCGCGTCCTGGTCGGCGTGACCGGCATCCGGCGCGCGTTCCTGGATATCGTCTCGACGCTGTACCAAGAGCTGTACATGGTCGATACACTCGCCGAGGCTGAAAGGCTGATCGAAGCGGCGACCAGCAGCAAGGGCGACTGACCAGACGCACACCGGGCGACTCGCGGGGAGTCGCCCGTTTTTTTGGTGTTCAGTAAACAGTGATCAGTTTTCAGTGCATTGGCTTGGAGCGCGGCTGTAAATTTTGCTGGCTGCCCGCCGTGAACTATTCCCCGTCGCGCAGCGCGCCGGGGGGCAGCGCCACACGGAACCCGACATTATCGTAACCCACGTCCGGGCCGCGCCCCTCGCGGTAACGCGCGTCGATCTTCTCCGGCGAGTCCATCCACGAGCCGCCGCGCACACTGCGCGCCGTGCCCGTTTCCGGCCCCTGTGGATCGCGCGCACCGGATTCGGCGTCCGGGTACAGTTCCGCCGCGAACCAGTCGGCGGTCCATTCCCACACGCTGCCGGGCAGGTCTACCGCGCCGACCCACGACTGCCCGGCGAGGCGCTGCGTGCCGCCGACCGGCAGCAGACCGCCGCACCCGCTGGTATTGGCGAGTCCGCAGGTGGGGTCACGGTCGCCCCAGGGATAAGGCAGCCCTTCGGGGCCGCGCGCGGCGTATTCCCACTCAGCCTCGGTGAGCAGCCGCCCGCCGATCCACCGGGCGAAATCCTGCGCCTGGTCCCAGGTGATGTGTACGACGGGCGCGCCGGTGTAGATCGCGGCGTCGTAGTACAGCCCGTTTTCGGGCGGGGTGCAGACGTCCGCCGCGACACAGGCGGCATACTGCGCGTGGGTGATCTCGGTGCGGCTCAGCCAGAACGGGCTGAGACACAGTTCGCGCACGCTATCCCCGGCCCGAAGACAGTCACCCGGCACGTACACAAACGCGATATCGTCAACGGTGCGCAGCACGGGACTCCACGCGGCATTCTCGGACCCCGCCGCGAGAGGGGCGGCCTCCGGCGCGGGAATCTCGCCCGACGACTCAGGGAGCGCGACCTCGCCCGGCTCCTCCTCGGAGCCGACCTCGCCCGCGCTCTGGCCCGCGCCGTTCGCGGCGTTGGGATCGACCGGCACAACCGCCTCGCCGGGCGGCAGCGGCGGCACACTGCCCTGCACCTCTGACGGCGGGAAGACGAACAGCCGCGTTAGCTCCGCATCAACCACCACCAGCCGCCCCTGCGGATCGAAGGCCAGCCCCGCCGGAGAACGCAGGCCAAGCAGGTTTTCTTCCAGGTTGTCCGGCTGGTCGAAGGAATAGACCGGCACGCCGCTGAGGTTATAGGCCACGATGCGGCGGCGGTCGTCCATGTCGGTCACGTAGATCAGCGTACCGTCCGAACTGACCGCGAGATACGGGCGATTAAACGACTGCCGGTTGCGGAACCACATATTCACGTCGAACGAACGCAGGAACACGCCGTTCGTGTTAAACACGCTGATGCGCTTGTTCCACGCTTCGGCGACGTACAGTTCGCCGGACACCGGGTTGAACGCCAGCCCGACCGGTTCGTCAAGCTGTCCCGGCGCGGTCCCGCCGGAGCCGATATCGCGGATGTATTCGCCCTCCGGCGTGTAGACGCGCACGCGCTTGCCGCCGGTATCGGCCACGTAAATGTTACCCTGCGGCCCGATGGCGAGATCGCGCGGCCCCCACATCGCGTCAACGGTCGGATCGCTGCTGGGGACGCCCTCATGCCCCCAGGCGCGCAGGAACTCGCCCTCAAGCGTGAACACGGCGACACGGTTGTTCCAGGTGTCGGCCACGTACAGATTCCCGTCCGGGCCGATATCCAGGCCCCAGGGCTGTTTGAGCTGCGCCGGATCGCCCACTTCCGCGCCCACGCCAATCGCGCGCACGAGCGCCCCTTCGCCGTCCAGCACGGCGATGCGGTTGCGGTCGGTGTCCGCCACGTAGATCAGGCCCGCTGCATCGACCACCACCCCGCGCGGACCGAGCAGGTCGGCGCTGTCACCGATCACGGTCTCGGCGCTGATGTCCTGGTATACGCGGTCTTCGGGATATTCCGGCTCGCGGATATTGACCGTGCTGCTGCCGATCCCGGCGTCCCAGACCTGCGCGGCGATCTGCTTGTCCACGAAGAAATACAGGCGGTCGGAGACGGGCCAGCGGTCCACGTCAAAGCGCATGTGTTCGTCGGCGACGCACTCACGGATCACGGTCTGTTCGCAGTTGGTACGCCACTGCGCGCGCTCGCCCTCGTCCAGCCCCGGATTGGCCGACGGTGCGCAGCGGTACGACTGGGTATCGATGCACATCGCCTGCGCGTAAGTGTCGTAGTCGCGGTTCCACCAGATATTGAAGATGCCCTGACGGTAATAGGGCGCGGCGAAGTTGTCCGGGCTGGTGCTCATCATGTTAACCACGCGGCTGTAGTTCAGATTGAAGTATTCCTGCATCGGCCACCACAGCCGGAAATAGGCGAATTCGTAGTAGCGGTCGCCCAGGATGCGGCGCACGTCGCCCGCCTTTTTGCCGCCGACCACCACCACGCGCGCGCCGTCCAGTGAGGACGGGTCCACGCTGCCCGCTTCGCCGCGTATGAAGCTGTAGTTTTCATAATCGCGGAAGTACCACGTAAACGGCCACGACGACTCGTCATCAAACACCAGGCGCATATTTTCGCCCTCGTTGGTCAGCGTGGCGATGCGATCCACCTCGTCCAGCACGGTCTTAACGGCGGGTCCCGCGTGCGCATAGACCAGGAATTCGGTCGCGTAGTCGTAGTTGATGTACGTCGCCAGGTAAGCCACGCGCGCGGTCAGCAGCGCCAGCACCAGCGCCACCGACGCGACCACCATACGCCCCAACTGCGCCCCGCCGAACCGCCGCCCAAAGCGCCCGATGAGATACGCCACGCCGCCAAAGATCAGCAGCGCGCCGATCCAGTTGCCGGAGGCCATCAGCGAACCTACGTCGCGCCCGGTGAAGGGTGGATTCTCACCCCAGATGCCTAAAACCGCGTGCGCCAGCGCGACAAAGCCCGCCGGGATGAGCACGAACAGCACCAGCCAGCCGCCCTGACGCAGCGCGCGCCAGTCCAGCCCGCTGACCACGCGGCCCAGCCACCAGCCCGCCGCCAACGCCATCGGCAGGGTGATGTGCGTGGTCAGCCAGGGCATTTTTTCCCCGGCGACCGTCAGGCCGAGCGTGATCGCAATCGCCCACCAGCCGACCAGCAGCATGAACGGGAACCCGCCGATCCACTCCGGTTCGGTGGCGCGGTGGGCGGCTTCCTCGCCGGGGCTGACCGGCACGAACAGCCGCGCGAACGGCCCCGGCGTGTACTGCGGCGCGTCCAGATCGTCCGGCAGCGGCAGGGCGTCGGTCTGGTGCTGCGCCGCCACGCGCGTCAGTTTCGGGGCCGCCGGATCGGGTGATTCCGGCGCGACCTCGCCCAACCCGGCCCGATAGGGCCGGGCGACCTCGCCCGCGCCTGCGTCCGCGTCGAGCGCGGCGGAGTCTTCGCGGTAGCCCGAATGCACCACATGGCCCGCCATCACGCGCGCGTGGATGCGCTCCCGCCGCCAGTCCCACAACTTGGTGAGTCCCAACAGGCTCGCGCCCATCGCGCCCAGCACCGGCAGGAACTCGTAGACCGGGAGCTGCGTCAGCACGTAGTAATACTGCGGCTGGCTGCCGCGCCGCACCTCCTGCTGCTCCAGCCAGTAGCCCAACGAGCCGATCATGCCCGTGACCAGCCCGTTCTGGTTGCTGAACACGGTGGTGAAGAAGAACGCAAACAGGCCGGTGAAGACCAGCACCGCCGGAAGCCAGCGTTTCCAGTTCCAGCACAGCCCGACCGCCGCCGATACCATGATGAACGGGATCGCCGTGATCAGGGCGGCGCGCACAGTTTGCTCGCCCTCTCTGATGTTGATGTTGTATTCTTCCAGGTTATAGCCCGCCCAGTACAACGGGAACGCCGCCAGCCAGGGGAAAATCAACGTGCCAATCGTGATCAGGATATCGAACACCGGCTGGCGCTCGAAGAATGTCCAGAGGCCGGTCAGCAGGCGGCTGGCGACAATCCCGGCGGTCAGCAGCACGCCCAGCACCCACACGATCACAATCGGCCTGTTGTCGTAGTCGTGCCCGTCGATCACGTGCGCGGCGGTCGGGTCGGCGGCGAAGGGCTGCGCGCTGGTTTCGCTGACGAAGCTGCGCCGCTCGAACATCACCAGCACGCCGGTCACGATCACGGCGATCAGGATGATCAGCAGAATCTCGCGCCAGGGCAGCGGCAGATCGCCGGGAATGCGCAGCACCGCGCCCAGGAACACGATAAACAGCATTCCCAGCACCGGCAGCCCGATCCACGTCAGCAGGCGCACGAACATCGCGTCGTCAAAATCAGTCGTAACGCCGTATTCCTTCGTCCCGTTGGGGCCGAACTGCACGTCCTGCGCGCTGCGCACCGAGTGCTGCGGCCACACGTCCAGCGGCTTGATCACGTCGATCACGCTGATGATCAGCAGCGCGATCACCGCGCCCAGGATCAAGCCCGCCGTGACCACGTACACCGCCGAGCGTCCCTCGTGCAGCCCGCGCATGATCGCGGACGCCGCGCCGCGTCCGCGCCGCACGTAGCCCAGCAGCGACAGCGGAACCCACAGCACCAGCAGCAACGGGACCAGGATCAGCGTGTCCGACGGCAGCCACAACGTCGGCGCGAGCATCTGGTGGATCAACCCGCTGAGCGGCAGCACCAGCGCGATCACCAGCCCCAGCAGGAACACCTGCCCGATAGCGATCTGCACAATGGGCATGCGCCAGCCGCCCTCATAGGACCGCCCCGCCGGGCGCGTCACGATGCCGATATCCTGCACCATGCGCATCAGCCAGTACATCACCAGGAAACTACCGAAGATCGCCACGTAGATAAACGCGACTTCCTTCGACGCCAGCATCCCCAGCAGCGCCCCGCCCAGCACCGCGATCCACACCGGGCGGCGCGGGCGCTCGCCGTCGAGATACTGCATGATCGCGTAGATCATCAGCAGCGCGAAGAAGATCGTCGGGATGTCGTGGCGGATATAGCGCGTGTAGTACAACATCTGCGGCGAGATCAGCAGCAGCACGGACGCGATCACCGCGCCCACGCGCCCGATCCAGCGCCGGAACAACCCCGGAAACAGCACCACGCCCACGCCCAACAGCGCCGGGTAAATGCGCGCCGTGAAGTCGCTGTCGCCGAACAGGTAATACGACAGCGCCACCATGTGGAACAGCAG
>CAZMNL010000216.1:0-5691 GCA_964567525.1 uncultured Anaerolineaceae bacterium | reverse complement strand
AATCAACAATGCTGACAACTGCTTACTGATGACTGACGACACCCCTACACCCACAGGCCGCCCAGCACCTTCGACAGCAGCGCCATACGGATGAACATGCCATTTTCCATTTGCTGGAAGTAGACCGCGCGCGGGTCGCCATCCAACTGGTCGTGATCGTCGGGCGTGCCCATCTCGTGCTTGCGGGGCAGCGGGTGCATGAGGATCGCGTCGTCTTTGGCGTGAGCCAGCACATCCGGCGTCATGATGAAACGGTCCTTGAGCGCCTCGTATTCCCCCGGCGTGGCGAAGCGTTCTTCCTGGATGCGCGTCCAGTAGATCACGTCCGTGTCGCCCATCACATCGAACAGGTTATCGGTCTGCTGCACGCCCAGACCGTTCGCGCGCACGAACGCGACGATCTCATCAGGCATTTGCAGATTCTCCGGCGCGATAAAGTTGATCACCGCGTTCTGCGCTTTGTAGCGTGCGATCAGCTTTGCCAGGGAATGTACCGTGCGCCCGTGCATCAGGTCGCCTACCAACGTGATGTTGAGATCGTCGATCTGGCCTTTGAAGTCGTAGATCGTGAAGCAGTCCAGCAGCGCCTGGGTGGGGTGCTCGCCCACGCCGTCACCGCCGCTGATCACGGTCGGTTTGCGCTCGATCTGTTCGCGCAGCCGGTCCAGGTAGTACGCCGCTTCGTAGGATGAACCAACATCGGGATGGCGCAGCACAATTACGTCAGAATAGCAGCCCACCGCGCGCACGGTATCGGCGAGGTTTTCGCCCTTGTACACCGAGGAAAAACGCACGCCGTTACTGGCCGCGACCACTTCGCCACCCAGACGCCGCATGGCCGCCTGGAACGATAGATCAGTGCGCGTGCTGGCCTCGTAGAACAGGGTTGCCATCAGCGATCCCGCCGCCAGTTGCAGCAGTCCCCGGTCCGCCTGCCGGATACGCCGCCGGATTGAGGCGGTCGCGTCGAACAGGATTTGCAGGTCCCGGCGCTCGAACTGGTCCACCGAGATAATATGCTTATGCGTGAAGTCGCCGTCGATCCTGGGCGGGGTGTATTCTTCCAGAAACCGCTTTGACTGGCGCAGGTTAGCCGATTGTAGCACTTCGTTCATCGTCGTTAATGTCCTCCAATACACAAAAACACCACCCCTGGAGGTGGTGTTTAAAAAACGAATGGTGCGCGATCAAACGTCCTGCCATGCCCGAACCACGCCGGGTAACTGAATCGGCGCGGCGCAGCACACGCTGCCGGGTGAGTTGGAAGAATAACCATCGGTGCCGGTGTCCTTATGTTCGCTGGTTTGTTGGGGGCTGCTGCTGGGGAACAACATTGGTCATGCGATACAAAAAACCCAGAGCCGAAACCCTGGAGTTTCAGTCTACCGTGAAATAAAACCACCGTCAAGATAGATTTTGGGCAGGGTGTGTGCAAAACCTGACAGCAACGCTCTGAGCCTCACCCCCCGGATGCGACCGCAGGTCGCGCGCACTCTCCACGCTCTGGAGAGAGGGAGAAAGCGTGCGGTTGAGCTTCTCTCCGGAGGGCTGGCACGTATGCGCAGCATATGCGAGATTTTGGGGTGAGGGGCATCCTGCCATATTTGATTCGCCAACCATACCAATACCTTTGTGGACTCCTGCTACAAGGTTTTTTCGCAAGCTGGGCATCCGGACGGTATACTGGAGTAGAAGGTGGTCCAATCGTAGGATGTGGCTGCGCCCGCTGCCCTATTGAAGCGCCCCATATTTTATTATTATTAAGGTTCGTTCGCAATACCGTAAACCGTATCAGCGGGGGACTTATGCTATATGATTTGATTCATCACACCCGTTTGGTATAATGCCCCTGCATTCGTGAGTTCCGGAGACAAAGTCCAGATGGAGTCCAATAACCTGAATCTCGGTCACGACATGGAAGACGAAACCCCCGTGTCGGAAACCGAGCAAACTACTGCCGGTCAACAGGCCCCGCCTGAAACACCGGTCGAATCGATAACCCCTGAGTTAGAACCTGTTCAAACTGAGGCTCAGCCGGAAGCCAGCGCGGCGGAAAACGCAGCGGCGGAAGACGCCGTAGCGGAAGACGCCGTAGCGGAAACACCTGCTGACGAAGCCCCGGATGAAGCTGACGACGCCATTGAAGTTGTTGACGCGCCAGAAATTGAAGAAGACGCGGAAGACGACGCCCAGGATGCGGATCAGTCCGAAGTTGACGATGCCGATTACGAGGGCGCGTCCGATTATGATTACGCCGAAGATGAAGAAGAAGAAGAAGAAGAAGAAGAAACCGAAGTCGTGGAAGATGCCGAAGCGCGTATCCGGCGCGGCGACATTGTGACCGGTACAGTGCTGGAAACCAGCCCGACCGAGGTCCTGGTCGATTTGGGTGACGACGTGACCGGCGTGATCGCCAACCGCGAGTTGGAACGCATGGATCGTTCAGCGATTGAAGCACTCCAACCCGGCAGCGAAGTGACCGCGTTCGTGCTGAAGGTCAGCGGCGCAACCGGTCAGCCGGTGCTCTCTCTGGCACGCGCAGAAGAAGAGCGCAACTGGCGTCTGGCTCAGGAACATTACGAATCCAAGTCAGTCTATTTCAGCAAGATCGCCGGGTACAACAAAGGCGGCCTGATCGTGCGTTTCGGCAAGGTGCGCGGCTTCGTGCCCGCCAGCCAGATCAGCCGCGAACGCCAGCAGCGCGCCGCCGGTGGCAGCCCCGAAGAACGCTGGGGGGGCATGGTCGGCGAGGATATCGCGGTTAAGGTCGTCGAGATCGACCGCGGGCGCAACCGCTTAATCCTCTCCGAACGGGCCGCCGCGCGCGAATGGCGCGAGCGCCAGAAATCGCGGCTGCTGCAAGAACTGGCTGTTGGCGAGTTCCGCAAGGGCCGCGTGATCAGCCTGGCGGACTTCGGCGCGTTCGTGGACCTGGGCGGGGCGGATGGCCTGGTCCACCTCACCGAACTGTCCTGGCAGCATGTGACCCACCCGCGCGAAGTGGTCGAGGTCGGGCAGGAAGTCGAGGTCGAGGTGATCAGCATCGACCCGGATCGCAAGCGCATCGGACTGAGCATGAAACGCATCCAGGAAGACCCCTGGATGGCGATTGTCAAGCAGTATGATGTCGGCCAGTTGGTCCAGGCCACCGTCACCAAGCTGACCAAGTTCGGCGCGTTCGCCCGGTTGGTGGATGCCCCGGAGATCGAGGGCCTGATCCATATTTCCGAACTGGCCGATTACCGCGTCAGCCACCCGCGCGAAGTCGTGCTGGTCGGCGATGTACTGACGCTGCGGATCGTCAAGATCGACGCCGAACGCCGCCGCTTAGGGCTGTCGCTGCGGCAGGTGGACTCGGCAAAGTTCATGGACCAGGATTGGCAGTTCCTGGACGACGATATCGAGTAGCCCCTCTGCTTGCGGATATCCGCAAGAATTGCAATCACAGGTCCTGTCCCCGGCTGGATAGGGCCTTTTTGAGCGTTCCCAGGCGCGCGCAAGATGTGCTACAATTGAGAAAAGGATTAAAGTAAGATTAAGGTCAGGCGATATATAGCGTTTCGAACCATGTTTTTACGCAATTTTGATGAAAAAGATTGGGTGATTAGCTCTGTCTCGTCTAAAATAAGGTCAGACCACGCGCGCAGTCCGCACATGGCTACGTTTTAAACAAACGCGCGCACTAACGCATATGCCCGCTCTATGAGTCACACATATTGCTGTATCGTCAGGAACGGAGCGAGGAGATATCGGAAAGATGCCGAATAAAATGGAGCGCTTCACGCAACGCGCCCGGCGCGTTCTTAGCCTGGCCCAAGAAGAAGCTGAACGGATGCAACACCCACATATTGGAACCGAGCACTTGCTGCTGGGCCTAATGCGTGAAGAAGGTGGTGTAGCCGGGCGGGTGCTGCGCGACCTGGGGCTGCGGCCTAACCAGGTGGGGCAGATCATTGAGCGTCTCACGCATGGGAACGAGAGTTCTAGCGTCCAACGCATGGACCTGTCCCCTGCCACCAAAAAAGTCCTGGAACTGGCGGTCGAAGAAGCCCGCCGGATGGGGCACCACTATATCGGGACGGAACACCTGCTGCTAGGGCTGGTGCGCCATTCCGAAGGTGTGGCGACCGAAGTTTTCAAAGAGCTGAAGATTAGCTCCGATGAAATCCGCAACCAGACTCGCCGCGTTTTGCAGGAAAACCCCCTGCAACAACGCCGTTCCTCGCAGGGGCCGCAGGAACCACGCGGCAGCCGCGCGAGCACCAAAACGCCGCTGGTTGACCAGTTGGCGACTGACCTGACCGCGCTGGCCGAACAGGGCAAGCTCGACCCGGTGATCGGTCGCCAGATGGAAATCGAGCGCGTGATCCAGATTCTCAGCCGCCGCCAGAAGAACAACCCCGCCCTGATCGGTGAACCCGGCGTGGGCAAGACCGCCATCGTCGAAGGGCTGGCGCAGCGCATCATCCAGCGCGACGCCCCCGCACCACTGCTCGATAAGCGCGTGTTGCAGTTGGATGTCGGCTCGCTGGTGGCCGGGACGATGTATCGCGGGCAGTTCGAAGAACGCCTCAAGCGCGTGATCGAGGAACTCAAGTCGAGCAACAGCATTCTGTTTATTGACGAGGTACACATGCTGGTCGGCGCAGGGTCGGCGGGCAGCAGCGTGGACGCGGCCAATATCCTCAAACCGGCGTTGGCGCGCGGCGAATTGCAGTGCATCGGCGCAACAACGCTCGACGAGTACCGCCGCCACATCGAAAATGACGCGGCGCTCGAACGCCGTTTCCAGAAGGTGATGGTCGAAGAACCGACTATCGAAGAAACCATCGAAATCCTGCGCGGTATTCGCGGCCCTTATGAAGAACATCACAATCTGGACATCACCGACGAAGCGATTTCTTCGGCGGCGAACCTCTCGGCGCGTTATGTGCCGGAGCGTTTCCTGCCGGATAAGGCCATCGACCTGATCGACGAAGGCTCCAGCCGCGTGCGCATGTACAAATCGCCGGAAGCCTCGCGCGTGCAGCGCCTCAAGGCGCGTCTTGACGATGCACGCGCCGACCTGGAACGGCTGGGCGAGGATGCCGAAACAACCCAACGCGAAGACCTGCAAGCCATGATCGATGAGCTGGCCGTCGAATACGCCGGTTACGAATCCCACTGGGATGACGAATCCGGACGCGCACGCCTGACCGCCGAAGACGTGGCCGAGGTGGTCGGCATGTGGACCGGGGTCCCCGTGACCACGCTGCAAGAGGAAGAATCCGCGCGCCTGCTCAAGATGGAAGAAGAACTGCACCGGCGCATCGTCGGGCAGGAAGAAGCTATCGTGGCGATCAGCAAGGCAGTACGCCGCGCCCGCGCCGGTCTGAAAGACCCGCGCCGCCCGATCGGTTCGTTCATCTTCCTCGGCCCGACCGGGGTCGGCAAGACCGAACTCACCAAGGCGCTGGCCGAATTCATGTTCGGCAGCGAAGACGCCCTGATCCAGCTTGACATGAGCGAGTTCATGGAGCGTCACACCGTCGCCCGGCTGACCGGTGCGCCCCCTGGGTACATCGGCTACGAGGACGCGGGGCAGCTTACCGAAGCGCTGCGCCGCCGCCCGTACAGCATCGTGGTCTTTGACGAGATCGAAAAAGCGCACCCGGAAACCTTCAACATGCTGCTGCAAATCATGGAAGAAGG
>CAZMNL010000215.1:0-5701 GCA_964567525.1 uncultured Anaerolineaceae bacterium | reverse complement strand
GGGATTGATTTGTGCGCTTACTCCCCCGCTCCAGAGTGTGGAGAGGGCGCGCGACCTGCGGTCGCGTCCAGGGGGGAGTGAAGCTCAGAGCGTTGCTGTCAGGTTTTGCACGCCCCCCTGTGCCCCCCTCAACTAACGCGCCATCTACACTTGTTGTATAATTGTGACAGACCGCATGGAGCATAAATCGGGATGAATTCAAACATACGCCAGCCGGTATCCCTGTATCGCCGCCTCGAACATTTGTGGGAGCGACTGGTCACGCCCAGCGACGCAATTCAGGGCGACGAAGCGCGCGAGCGGTCGCAAATCCTCGCGGTGCTGCTGCTGGGCCTGATCGCGCTTGCGCTGCTGCGCGCGCTGGTGCTGGGCGTGCTGATCCAGTTTCCGCGTGCCTTCAGCCATCTCGCACTTGCCAACACGTTTGCCGTGCTGGTGGCACTCACCGGGCTGTACTGGCTCAGCCGCCGCGGCCCGCACCGGCCCATTGCGCGGGCCGCCGTGCTGATCACTTCGGCGGCGATCTTCATCTATTCAATGCCGCACGACCACCCCAACACCGTCAACGCCCATATCTACCTGATCCTGTCCGTGCTGGTGAGCAGCATCCTGCTGCCGACCGCCGAAACCGTCCTGTTGATCGCGTTACATACCGCGATCATGCTGTTATTCCCGCTGTTGTACGATACGATCACCTGGAGCGATATCCGCGTGGTGCCGGTCACGATGGCGTCGTCGGCGGTGCTGGCGCTGTTCCATTACTGGCTGCGCCTGGAACGCCAACGCCAGGCGATCCTGCAAGACCGCATGGCGCAGACCCGTGCCATGCTGGAAGCCTTCCCCGACCTGATCTTCTATATGGACGGCGACGGCGTATTTCTGGACTATGAAGCGTCCGACAATGTGCGGTTGTTTCGCAAGCCTGAAGAATTCCTGGGGCGCAACGTGCGCGACGTGATGCCGCCGGAGATTGCCGAGCAAATCATGCAGCGCATCCAGCGTGCGCTGAGCACCGGCCAGGTGCAGATTGCCGAAGACAAACTTGTGATGGAGGACCACGACGAGTGGTTCGAAACGCGCACCGTGCCGCACGGCCCTAACGCGGTGCTGACCTTCGTGCGCAACATCACCGAGCGTCACGAAGCGGCCAACGCGCTGCAACACAGCGAAGAAACCCGGCAAGCCCTGATGGACGCCCTGCCCGACCTGGTGTTCCGCTTCGACCGGGACGGCACTTTCATCGACTACAAGGCCGCGTCGATAGGCCTGCTGCTGCCGGGGGAAGCCTTCCTGGGGCGCAATATCCGCGAGATGCTGCCCGAACATGCCGAGCAAACGCTGCACAGCATCCAACAGGCGTTAGCGACCGGCGAAACCCAGGTCTTCGAATACCAGCTCCCCTATGAAGCCGAGATGCACACCTACGAAGCCCGCCTGAACGCCACCCAAACCGGCGAAGTTGTCGCCATCGTGCGCGATATCACCGGGCAGCGCCAGAGCCAAACCGCGCTGCACGAGAGCGAAGCCCGCTACCGCGCGCTGTTCGACGATTCCCCAATCTCGCTGTGGGAAGAAGACTTCAGCGCCGTGCGTGATTACCTGGTTGAACTGCGTACATCCGGCGTCGATGACCTGGCAACGTATCTCTACCAGAACCCGCAGGAAGTCCAGCACTGCGCCCAACTGGTCAAAATCCTGAACGTCAACCAGGCCACGCTGGACATGCTGGAAGTCGAGATCAAAGAGACGCTGCTCGCCAGCGTGGAAACGCTCATCGACAAGGAATGGTACCAACTGTTCCGGCGCGAACTGGTCGCTTTTTCCAAAGGGATGCGCCACTACGCCAGCGAAACTTCGTTCCCCACCGCGTCCGGCAAAACCTGCCACGCGCTGCTGAGCGCCACCATCCCGCCCGGTTATGAGGGTACCTGGAAGCGCGTATACGTCTCGGTGGTGGACATCACCGACCGCAAACAGAGCGAAGAGGCGCTCGCCACCAGCGAACGCCAGCTTGAACTCGCCGTGAGCGGGGCCGAACTGGGCATGTGGGACTGGGACCTGACCACCAACAGAATCACCACCAATCACTGGTGGGCGGCCATGCTCGGCTATACCCCGGATGAGATCGCACCGGGCATCAGTTCCTGGGACAACGCGCTGCACCCCGACGACCGCGAGCGCGTCTGGGCCGCGCATCACGCCCACCTGGACGGCTTCACCCCGGTGTTTGAGAGCGAATACCGGATGCGTGGCAAAAACGGCAACTGGGTCTGGATTCTGGACCGGGGAAAGGTCGTCGAACGGGACGCGAACGGGATGCCGCTGCGCATGGTCGGCTCGCACCTGGATATCACCGAGCGCAAACAGTCCGAACAGGACGAACGCACGCAACGCGCCCTGGCCGAAGCGCTGCGCGGGGTCGCCGCCGTGCTGAACAGCACGCTTGAACTGGATAAAGTGCTCGATCACATCCTGGCGACGCTCGGACGGGTGGTCCCGCATGATGCGTCAAATATCGCGCTGCTTGAAGACGGAGTCGCGCGCGTGGTGCGCAGCCGGGGCTATGCCGTGCATGGCATCGAAGAAGCGGTCCACAGCCGCGCTATGCCCGTCAGCGACTACCCCACGCTGCAATACATGATGAACACGCGCCAACCCCTGGTGATCCCGGATACACATCACAACGCCATGTGGATGAATCTCGACCTGACGCGCATGATGCACGGCTATCTCGGCGCGCCGATTGCGTGGGATGACCGGGTGGTCGGGTTCATCGGCCTGCAAAGCGTCGCGCCCGACTTTTTCCACGCCGACCACGCCGAACGCCTGCACGCCTTCGCCGACCATGCCGCTATCGCCCTGCGTAACGCGCAGTGGTACAACGCCGCACAGCGCCGGCTCGCCGAAATGGAAGTGCTGCACGAGATCATGCTGGAGATCACCGGGCAGTTGAACCTGGGACCCTTGCTCGAAATGCTGATCCAGCACGCGATCAAACTGGTGAATGCCGAGGCCGGAGGCATCTACCTATATCTGAAAGATGACGATGTGCTCGAATGGCGCGTTAGCGCGGGGCTGGGGAAGATCATCCCCATCGGGACGCGCGTGCGGCGCGGCGAAGGGCTTTCGGGCCAGGTCTGGGAACAAAACCAGGCCCAGATCGTCAATGATTATCCTGCCTGGGAAGATCGCCTCAAACACCTGGAAACCCGATCCTTGCGCGCCGTGCTCGCCGTGCCAATCCATTGGCAGGGGCGCTTGTTGGGCGTGGTGAACGCAGCTACCGGCAAGGAACATCACAAGTTCGAAGAACACGACCTGTGGTTGATGACGCTGTTTGCGGACCAGGCCGCGATTGCGATCCAGAATGCGCGCCTGTTCGATGCCGAGTTCCAGCAGCGCGCGCTGGCCGAGGCGCTGCGCGATACCGCTGCCGCGATCAACAGCACGCTGGACCTTGACGAAATCCTGGACCGGCTGTTGAGCGCCATCGCGCGCGTGATCTCGTATGACGCCGCCAATATCCTGCTGGTGGATGGCGAGTGGGCCTCCACCGCACACCACCGGGGCTATGATGCGCACGGAACCGAGAACTACATGCAGCACTTGCGCGTGCGTATCGACCAGTGGCCCGGCCTGCACCGCCTTGTCAGCCAGGGGGTGGGCTTCCTGGTGACCGACACGCACAGCGATCCGCTGTGGCAGCACCGCGACCAAAGCGCCTGGGTACGCGCCTTGATCAGCGTACCGATCCGCAGCGGCGACCGGGTGATCGGCGCGCTCAATCTCGACTGCGGCGAACCGAACGGCTTCGATCCGCAAGATACCGAAAGCGCGCAAGCCTTCGCGGACCAGGCCGGGATCGCCATCGAAAACGCGCGCATGTACGCCGAAATCCGCCACCGCCGCGACGATCTCGAACGGCGCGTCCACGAGCGCACGCTGGACCTGAGCGTGCGTAATGCCGTCGTCGAAACGCTGAGCAGTTCGCTGGATATTGACGAAATGCTGGACGGCGTATTAAGCGTCGTGACCGGTCAGCTTGAAATACACGGCAGCGCGATCTATCTGCCGGACGCGCAGCGTCACGGGCTGACCATGAGCGCCGGACACGGCATCGCGCCGGAGCGCCTGCCGCACCGGATCGCACTGCCGGGGTCCGCGAACGGGACATTCGCCCGGCTGGAAGAGGTGTTGAGCGCGGTACGCGCCGGTGTGACGGACGAACTGCCCGCCGTGCTCCCCGTCCCGATCTGGCAGCAGGGGCGCATCGAAGGTTTGATCGTGCTGGCGCATCAAGCGCCGCGCACCTGGACGACCGGCGAAAAACGCATGTTGGACGCCATCGGGCGGCAGCTTGGGGTCGCGCTGGCGAACGCGCACTCGTATGCCAGCGCCGTCCAGGGCGAAGCCCGCATTCGCACGATTCTCGAAAGCGTCACCGATGGGCTGCTGGTCTTCAACAAGGATCACAACCTGATGCTGATGAACCCGGCAGCGCGCGCGTTGTTCGCCTTTTACACGCTGTCCAATGGCGACGAGCAGCAGTCCGCGCGCCTGTTGTGGGACTGGCTGCAAGCATACCCCGACCAGCAGCGTATCTCGTTCGCGCTGCCGACCGCCCCACTGCATGAGGAAGATCGCCTCGCGTTAAGCGCCACCTGTGATATACCCGGCTGCCCGAAAGAAACCAACCCGATGCCCGGCTGGCCGTGCTGGCTGTATCCCGGCGCGCTGCCGCCTGAAGAGGTGAAACAATGCGCGTTTTACCAACAGACGCGCAAACTGGCGATTGAAGCGCAGCGCGCGCCCGTCCGTAACGAACAGGGGGACATGCTGGGGACGCTGGTGGTGCTCAACGACGTGACGCACTACCACGAACTCGACGCGCTCAAGGGGCAGTTCGTGGCGACCGTCTCGCACGAACTGCGCACGCCGTTGTCGGCGATCCTGCTGCAAATCAGCACCCTGCTGAAATACTACGAACGCTTTGACGAAACCGAACGCCACGCCATGATCGAGGAGATTCAGGAACAGTCGCAAATCCTGCGCAACCTGATCGAAGATATCCTGGAACTCTCGCGGCTGGACGCCAACCGTTCGATGCCTAAAAAGCAGTGGTTCGACTTTATCGCCGCTGTGCGCGAGGTCCTGGGCGGGTTGGAACTGACCATCCGTGAAAAGCAGCTAGAGATCGACACCACGCGCTGCATCGGGTCGCGCTATATCATGGCCGACCCCAACCAGATCAAGCGCGTGATCCGTAACCTGGTCGGTAACGCCGTCAAGTACACGCCGCCAGGGGGCCGCGTGGCGATCACCGTCCGGCAGGAAGATCACCACCTGGTGGCGGAGGTGGTGGACAATGGGATCGGCATCAGCAAAGAGCACCTGCCGCACATCTTCGAGCGTTTCTACCGCGCGCCGGGCGCGGTTAACATGGCTCCTGGAACCGGGCTGGGCCTGCCGATCACCAAAGAGATCGCCGAACTGCACGGCGGGCGCATCCGTGTGCAGAGCGACCCCGGCAGCGGCAGCACCTTCACGGTCTACCTGCCGATTGGCAGCCTGGACCTGCTCGAAACGCGCCAGACGTTCACCACGCCGCCGTAAAGCCGTCATCGATCACGGCGGGCTGCCCGCTGCGCAGCGACAGCACCCGGAAGCCGCGTTCCGGCAGCGTGAGAATGCCGCAGGTGTG
>CAZMNL010000214.1:3399-5705 GCA_964567525.1 uncultured Anaerolineaceae bacterium | reverse complement strand
TCGACGATCAGCGTGCGGTTGGCGATCTCCTCGCACTCCACACCCTTCTCGACCGCGTTCCACGTGCCGCGCACATACTTATACTGAAGATTCGCGCCTTCCGGCAGTTCGAGCGTGATCGTCCAATGCTGATCGTCGATCTGTTCCATGACCAGCCCGGCAGGATTCCAGAAGGGGATATCCGGCGCGCCAAAGTCGCCCGCAATGTGCAGATCGCCCGCACCCTCACGGGTGTAGTCCGGCACGGTCACGACGAACGTCACCGGGATGCGGCGGCGCTGTACGGTCGCCTCGCCGAGCGTGACCAACTCGGATTCGTTCAGCGCGGCATCGACCGCCGTGATCGTGTAGTCGTAGGTGTTGCCGGGCGCAACCGCTTTATCGTGGTAGCGTGTCTCAACACTGACCGGCACTTCGGCGATCACGTGTGCCTCGCCGTCCTGCACGCGGTAAATGCGGTAGGCGGCGACATCCTGCGACGGCGACGGCTCCCAGCGCAGGATCACGCCCGCCAACGACGCCTCGACGATCTCGGCTGCGACGGGTGCTTCGGGCGCGTCGGTGTCATCCGGCGCGGTGATCGTCAGCGTGGGGAATTCGCCATCCTCGCCGGTGACGAGTACCCAGTTTTCGCCCGCGCTGGTGCTGAAGCGCACCCAGACCTGCCACCCCTCAGCCGCGCGCGGCGGGACCGGCAGCGCCACGCGGTAACGGTCTGCGCCTTCAAGCTCGCCCGCGTAGCGCATACGGAACCACTGTGGCACATCGGGCATATCCGGCGGCACGAGCGCGGCCTCGGCGCGCACGCCCTCGGCGGGACCGTCCGCCCCGGTCTGCCCCTCAACCGTGATCGCGGCGGCAACATCCACCGTCACGCCGAATCCGTAGGTCACTTCTGCGGGGAAGTCATCCAGCGCGAACTGCGTCGCCGTAATCAGCGCGCTGGGGATCGCCGGGATACTGGCGCTCAGAGCGCCGGGCAGTCCGTCCGCGCCGACCGCCGCGACCGTGTAGTAATACAGGTGGCCGTTGGTGATCGTCTCGTCGGTGAACGTCGTGTCGTCCACGAACCACGAGACACGCTCGAAGCCACCTTCCGAAACCGGGCTGCGGTAAACAAGGTAGCTCTCCGCGCCCGCGACCGCTTCCCATGCCACCGTAACGCTGCCGTCGGCGCTCCCGGCGTCCAGGTACAGGGGCGCTTCCGGCGTCGTGATCGCGGCGTCGGTGGTTGCCGTCCAGATGTTGCCGCCGTTGGCGGGCAGGTCCAGCACGGCGAACCCCGCCCCGGTGTCGATGCTCTCGCCATCGAAGGCCGGTTCGAGCGTCAGGCCGAACGGAAGCGCGAACATGAACTGCACCGGGGCGCGCTGCGGTTGCGCGCTGTTATTGGCGGCGACCAGCGCCACATTGCCGGATTCCGCATCCACGCGCGCGAAGACGTACACACCGCTGTCGTCGTCGGCCAGCAGCGTGATCATTTGGCCCTGGCGCAGCGCGGGGTTAGCGTGGCGCAGCGCGGCGAGCGTCTGGTAGTACGCCAGCATGTCGCCATCCGGCGGGCCGTAGGTGTCGCCCTCGGTGTCCGGCCAGGGATACGGCGCGCGGTTGTAGGGATCGTCTTGCAGGCTGCCGCCGTCGTCCACGCTCGGCGCGTCGAGCGCGATCTCGTCGCCGTAGTAGATCGTGGGCGCGCCGGGCAGCACAAACTGGAGCAGCGCGGCGAGTTTCTGGCGCTCAGCATCGCCCGTCACGAACAGGGCGCGCGACACGTCGTGACTGTCGAGGATGTTCATCATCGCGTGGTAGGCCGCCGGGGGATAATCCGACTCGATATCGTGGATCAGCCCGTCAAGTTGGCCCGGCGTCAGCGCGTGGATCACGTTATCGCCGTTGGCGTCGTTGTCGGTGTAGTCGGTATCGCGCACGAAGCCGAGCAGACCCCGGCGCAAGCGGTAGTTCATTACCGAGTCCCATTCCGCGCCGAGCAGCCATTTAGAGGCGTTGCCCCATTCCTCGCCGATGATCACGCCTTCGGGGTTGGCGTTGCGCACCGCGTTACGGAAACCTTCCCAGTAGTCGCTGCCGGGTCCGGCGTCGATGTCGCCGCTCACGTCCAGCCGCCAGCCGCCGATCCCAGCACGGCCCCAGGTGTTGACCACGCTGTTACGCCCGGTGAAGAAGTACAGGCGCGGCCCGGCATGCTCGCTGTTGATCTTGGGGATGCTGTCGTACCCGGCCCAGGATTCGTAGTACGTCGCGCCCTGGGGGTTATCGACACATGGCGAGGGCTGCTGAGCGCTGGG
>CAZMNL010000214.1:0-3389 GCA_964567525.1 uncultured Anaerolineaceae bacterium | reverse complement strand
GGCGGGATGAAGAAAAACCAGTTGCGGTAGGGCGAGTCCAGGCTCTCGCACGCGCCATCTTCGTCATAGCGTCCGTAGCGGTCGAAGAACGGGCTGTCCGAGGACAGGTGGTTAAACACGCCGTCCAGGATCAACACCATCCCGCGCGCCTCGGCTTCCGCCACCAGTGTCTCGAAGGTTTCCATATCGCCCAGGATCGGATCGATAGCTTTGTAGTCGGCGGTGTCGTAGCGGTGATTCGAGCGCGCCTCGAAGATCGGGTTGAGGTAGATCGCGGTCACGCCGAGCGATTCCAGGTAGTCCAGCTTCTCGATGATGCCCGCGAGATCGCCGCCGAAGAAGTCCACATTCCAGCGGTTCTGGTACTCACCGGGCAGGCGCGGATCGACCGGTGGCTCGTTCCACGTCTCGTGGAAGATCAAGATCTGCCCGTCGTAGAACTCAATCGAACCGTCCGCCGGGTCATTCGACGGGTCGCCGTTGCGGAAGCGGTCGGGGAAAATCTGGTAGATCACGGCGTTGCGCATCCACTCCGGCGTGTAGAAGTCCGGCAGGTAGGCCGTAATCTGCCAGCCGAGATCGGGGCTTTCGCCGTAGGCCGCGCCGGGGCCACCCTCGTTGGCGGGGAAGTACGCGCCGTCTTCGCCGGGGTAGGTGTCGTCTTCGTAGTACAGCGTATCGCCGCCCTTGCTGACCAGGAAGCGGTAGGTATAGACCGCCGCCGCGTCATCGACCGCGAAGGACGTTTCCCACAGGTGATAACCCTCCGGCGTGAGCGTGACAATCTGCATCGGCAGCAGGGTTTGCTCGCTGGTGAAGGTGTTGAACACGCGCGCCGTCACGGAGTCCACGTCATAGGCCGCCGTGCGGAAGCGCAGCGTAACGATGCTCTCCACCGGGACCGCGCCGGTCGGGGTGCGGTAGAGCGTGTCGCGGCTGTCGTGGAGCAGGGCCGCCGTGTCGATGCCGTCCTGCGCGGCGACCGGCTGCGCGATCAACCCGGCGAGCGGCAGCAGCGCCGCGATCAGCAGCGCAACGGCGAGCAGCCCGGCAGCGTGTCGAGCGAGATACAACCAGGTTTTTTTCACGGTGTGTTCCTTTAAAAATAGCGATAAGCGGTAAGGCTGATCCAGGAAATAAATGGGTGTGGCTACTTTGCGTTTTGAGAAAAGTTGAAAGACAGAGGAAAACTCGCGATGATAGAGTTGGAACAACATCATCAAGGAGGTTTTCATGTCTTTCCCCACCAGTATAGCGGAAAATGTACGAAATCGCGCGGAAAAGCTCATCGAGATGGTCAGTGGTGAAGGCGGCCAAAGCCAAACAGCCCACGAGATCGAGGAGCAGTTATGGTGGGAACTGCTGGCGATGGGCCAACAGCTGATGCAAGCATTCTTCACGAACTGCGAACAGCAAGAAACAGGTCTATTCACAAAAAACGCCCGCAGTTTACTGCACTGCGCGCGTTTGTCAAGTTTGTCCGACTGAGCCACAATTATCTTACAGCTTGCGCGGTAGTACCCCACAAGATGTATTTCGAGTGCCGGTTGTTTTTTGGTAAACTTAGGGGGTGAGGTTTGTTAACAGTGCGCCATAGCGGGGATGTGGAGGTTGGCAATTTTATGTCCCAAAAACGGTTATTGATTATTGAAGACGATGTTGATGTCGCAGAAATGCTGGTAACGTTCTTCCAAAGCCAGGGATATGAGGTCTTCAGCGCCAATGAAGGCAGCGAGGGGATTGCACTTGGTCGCAGTAAACTGCCCGACCTGATCCTGCTGGATGTGAATCTGCCCGATATGGACGGCTTCGACGTGTGTAAACAACTCCGCAGTACGACTCTGACCAAGTACATCCCAATTACGTTCCTCACGCAGCGCGACGCGCGCGCTGACAAAGTCGCCGGGCTGGGTCTGGGAGCCGATGATTACGTTACCAAGCCCTTTGATATCGAAGAATTGAAACTGCGCGTGCAAGGATCGATCCGGCGTGCTACGCGCGATCACTTGCACGAAGAACGCACTGGACTTCCCTCCGGCCCTTTGATCGAGGAAGAACTACATTCGCTGGATGGCAAAACTGGCTGGTATCACCTGGATATCGTCGTCACGGGGTTTAGCGCCTTCCGCGAGGCATACGGATTCATTGTCGCAGGTGAGGCGCTGCGCCATATCGCGCAACTGCTGACCAATACCGTTACCGAACTGGGCACAACCAGCGACTTTGTCGGTACGCCCGCCGAAGCGCACTTCGTGATTCTGACTCACACCGCCGACGTGAATACCTTGATTCGCACGATTGCCGAACGCTTTGGTGCGTTGGCCCAAACTTTATACAATTTCGAGGATGCGGAACGTGGTTATGTGCTGATCAATCCCGGCACGGAAAACGAACGCCGTGAGTCGTTCATGGCGCTGAATATCGTGCGCGTCAAACCCAAAGAAACCGGCGCACCCCGCGCCTGATGACCCTGGCCTTATCCGCTGTATATCTGCAAGCAACATCGCCGAAGCCTGTACCCCGGCGATGTTGTTGGTGTGTCAGGTGTTGTGCGTATGCGGCGGGCTTATTTCTTGGATTTGACTGCGATCTGTTTCGGGTGTGCTTGCGGCGTCTTCGGTAGTACGATATTCAGCACACCGTTTTCGAAGTTCGCTTCGATCTTTTCGGTATCAACCGTGTTCGGCAAACGCACACTGCGCTGGAAGGAACCGTAGCGACGTTCGCGGTAGTGGTAGCGGTCGCCTTCCTTCTCGACCGTATCACCCATCTCGCCGCCAATGGTCAACATCTGGTCTTCGATCTCAACCTTCACGTCATCCGGCGAGATACCCGGCAGATCGAGGCGCACAGTGTAATCGTGATCATTCTCGATCACATCCATCGCCGGGCGCAGCATCGGGCGCACCGTATCCGACTGGAAACGGCTAGGCCATGAACGCCACAGCTCATCAACGATATCTTCAAACGCGCGGAACGGATCGGCTGCTTCCATCTCGTTACGTGGATTCCAACGCATCAGACTACGCATAGTTGTACCTCCTCATGGTCAATTCCAACTCAATTTGATCGTATGATCGCGCATCTGTGTAAAAATAACGTCAGCGGAATTTTAGAAATCGATCAAAGCATGATCAACGCTGCATAAGAAACGTTTTCCAGGCAGCAAAAAAGCGCAAGGCGAGGTAATTGGGAATAGCTAAAATAAACGCTCAAGTAAAGAAGTAGTGCGCTAGCAGGCCTCACCCCCTATAATTACCCCCGCTGTCAAGACCACGAATCGACCAAAATAAGCTCGAAAGCGGACGATGGGACGGGAAAGGGGCCGGTTCTTGGCTAACCATGCCGGGACCATTCGGCCTAAAACCCAACCATACGTCCCCTACGAA
>CAZMNL010000213.1:0-5722 GCA_964567525.1 uncultured Anaerolineaceae bacterium | reverse complement strand
GATTGTACAGCAAGCGCTGGGTCACGCGCCGGACTCCGGCAGCGGTGAATCGTACTAGAGAGTGCCGCCCGTGAACAGTGTGTATCCGTCTCAAAATGTGACCACTTTCGCGGCTGTGACGCGGGTGCTGCTGGCAATCATGCTGGTTGTGGGGGCGGTCGCGTTTGTGGCGCGCGTGGTTCCGCAGCCGCGCACGATTGACGACGCCTTTATCACGTTTCGTTACAGCCGGAATATCGTCGAAGGCGAAGGTTTTGTCTACAACCCCGGCACGCGCACCCTGGGTACAACGACGCCCTTCTATACCCTGCTCATGGCCGGAATGGGCGGCATTACCGGCAGCGATCAATATCCCTGGTTCGCTCTGTTCGTCAATGCGCTGGCTGATGGTGTATCCGCTGCGCTGCTGGCATGGCTGATCTACCGTGTGACCGGGCGTTACTTGGTCGCTGCTGTCCTGGGGTTGGTGTGGGCATTTAACCCGTTCAGCGTGACGTTTGCCGTCGGCGGGATGGAAACCAGCGTCGGGATTTTATGGGCTGTTGCCGCCACCACGCTGTACGTCGAGCGCCGCGACCGCTGGATGGCGGTCTGTGCGGCGCTGGCGATTCTGACGCGCGTAGATACCGTGTTGTGGGTTGCGCTGCTGCTGCTGCACCAGTTCATCACTCACTGGGGCGCAACCGCCGCCGCCGGTTTTCCGCGCGATGTCCGGACCCTGTTCGTCCGCGTGCCCTGGCGCAGTTGGGCAATTTTTGCGCTGATCCTGCTGCCCTGGGTCGTGTTCAGCTTTGCCTACTTCGGCTCACCGATGTCAAACTCGTTGAGCGCGAAACAGGTCGCTTATCAGGTTGATGCGTTTCAAGCCTTCAGCCGCCTGCTGCAACATATTGCGACCCCCTTTGCGGAACATCACACGTTCGGGCCGCTGGGCGTGATGGTCGGCGTAGTAGTCTATCCGGCGCTGGCGGGCGTGGGAACTTTTTTTGTGCTGCGGCGCGTACCCCGGTTGCTGCCGTACCTGATCTATCCCTGGGTTTACATGATCGTTTTCAGCGTAATGAATCCCTTGATGTTCCGCTGGTATGTCGCGCCGATCACGCCCGCCTATCTGCTGGCGGTGCTGCTTGGTATGTGGGCCTTGTTCGATGCGCTGCTGGCGCGTGCAAACCGGGCCGCAGTGCTGCGCGTAGCGTATGGGGTTATGGGCGTGTTTTTCGTGTGTTTGACGCTCAATGCGTGGCATTTGAAACCGACTCACGGACCAGATACGCCTGCCCCGAAAATGGCGTGGCACAAGATCGAGATCGAATACCGGCGGGTGGCGGAAACGCTGCGTTCAGAGTATGGTGTCACCGAAGATACCCTGGTTGCTGCCGGTGATATCGGCGCGGTGGGCTACTACAGCCGCGCGCGGATTCTGGATACGGTGGGTTTAGTCACCCCGGAGTTGTCATCCTACTATCCCGTGCCAGTTGAATATCTGCCTGAGAATGGGACTTACAGGGTTCCACCGGACATGATCCTGGATTACGAACCCGCGTATTTTGTGGTTATGCGGGGTTATATTCTGGGCGGGCTGGAAGATCACGCCGCTTTCCAGGCACAGTATGCCGAGATTATTCGCATCCCGACGGATTATTATGGTGACGCGATGCTGGTCTACCAGCGCCGCGATTAATCAACTTTAACGGCGGTTTAAAAGTAACTTAATGCCATCACGTTAAATACAGCCTTTGTGTCAGGTTATGCTTGTTCGGGGCATGATTCTGTCCGGGTTTTAACCGTAAGAGCGATCAAGGAAGTAGCGATGTCGAGTTTGTCGCTTCACCAAAATACGCAGCAGACCAGCGAAACAGAACAACAGTTGATCGCTGGAAAACGCCGTCGTCAGCTTCGTGAGGCGTTGATCGGTTATCTGTTTGTCCTGCCTGCGGCGCTTGCCACGTTTATATTTGGCCTGTGGCCGGTCGTGGCGGGTTTGTATGAGAGTGTCAAGTCTGGTTCGCCGATCACCAACAAATACGTTGGTTTGAACAACTATTTGCGCCAGCTTGGCAGCCTTTCCTATGCGATTGTCTTTGTATTGTGCATCATCTTCCTGTATCTCGGTTATCGCGCGTGGAGCCGGGCGTATGCGAAGCGCCGCGAAGATGGGGTCAATCTCTGGTATTACGTGCTGCCGGGGTTAGTGATGGGCCTGGGCGTGATCACGCTGTCGATGATCCTGGTGGTCGGGCTGGAAGGACTCGTCTGGCTGCCTCTTTCGCTGATTGTGCTGGCCTTTGGCGGGTTTTATACCGCCGAGCAGTTCCAACGCCCACGCGATCAATGGGACTGGCGCACAGTCGGCAGCACCTGGGCGATCTTGCTGGTTGGTGGGGCCGTCTGGATAGGTGGTCCGCGCCTGGTTGACTCGCTTGGGTTGGGTATTGTTGGTTGGCTCATCCTGATACCGCTGCTTGCCGGATTAACGGGGCTGGCCCTGGCGCGTCTCGCCCAGATCAAAATGACCAACTACCTCAGCATGGTCACGATGATGAGTGTGTTATTGCTGCTGGCGGTGCTGCTGGGCTACTACACGATTGGACAGCTTGACGAAGACGTAGCCCAGGCGCAAGATATCGCCGCGTTAATTTTCACCCAGGAAGTTCTAAGCGGTACAGTCGATGTGACCGACGATAACGCGCGCATCAGTAATCTGGCGTTTGAAGCCGGGCAGGTGATGGTACAGGTCACGGTGGGTGGGCGGACGATTGAAGCCCCACTCGCCCCCAGTGCATACGATGAACTACCGGTTAGCAAGCTCGCCCGTTTAGAAGCCGCATTTGTTAATAACCAGAAAGTGCAGGTTATTTTGCCGGATGGCTCGATTGTCGAAGGGCAGTTGACCGGCATCCCGCAGGGTGAGAGTTTTGATGTAGGCTTCACAGCGGAAGGCGCGCAAGCCGTTCGTGAGATCAGTATTTATTCGGCGTTGGATGTGGGCGAAGCAGTGGTCCAGGCGGGCGGACATACCGAACCGCTGCGCAAGCAGATTTATGCGGCGCTGGGCCTCTTTATCGGTATCGGCACGATAGCGCTGATGACCTCAGTACGTCGCCGACTTGACGATGAGGAAAACTACCACGTTTACCGCTGGCTGCACTATGGGCGCGTACTTTTGGGAGTCGGGGTCTTCTTCATGTTCTTGTACCAGGTGGGGGCGATCCAGCTCAGCCAGCAAACCGCTGCCGGGATGGGGGCACTGAGTCAGGATCAGTTCAGACGTGCGTATGAGTTTGCGACCGGCGAAACGCCACGGCCCACCTTACGCCCGGAAGTGCTGAAAGCGCAGTTGCTCTACTGGCCGCAAGTCTTCTCTATCGCGGTAGGGGCCTTTTTGATCGGCGTGGCCTATATAGTCTGGCAGAGCGCCCAGCGCCGCGAAACACCGACGGGTTTCGTGGGGGTGATTGTCCTGGCGGTGTCTTTGATGGTGGGGGGATGGCTGCTCATCAGCGAGTTGCCTCACGTGCTCGAACTTGGCGGACGAGAAACGGAAGAGGCGTTTGACGCCTTGAGCCGTACCGCGATGTATTCGATTGGCACTGTGCCGGTACAGTTGGCGTTAGGGCTGTTTCTTGCTTACCTGTTGTTTTCTGAAATCACCTGGGGAAAGTCGCTCTACCGGGTGATCTACTTCATGCCCTATATCGCGCCCAGCGTGGCAACTTCGACGGTCTTTCTGGTCATTTTCCGCCTGGATTCGTCCAGCCTGGCGAACCGGGCGCTCAGCATCTTTGGGGTTGAGCCGCTGAAGTGGTTGAAAGAGCCAGAGGGGATTTTTCGCATCTTTTACCAACAGGCGTTGGGCGGCAACCCGATCAATATCCCGGAGGTCCTGGCCGGGCCAAGTCTTGCCTTGACCACCGTCATCCTGTACAACATCTGGGTTTTTGCGGGCTATAATGCGGTAGTGTTCCTGGCGGGATTGGGCGCGATTCCAACGGAGCTTTACGAAGCCGCCGAAGTGGACGGGGCCGGGCGTTGGTCGCGCTTCCGCAATATCACGCTGCCGCTGCTCTCCCCGACGACGTTTTTCCTCTCGATGCTCTCAATCATCGGTACGTTCAAAGCGTTTTCACACATTTACGTCCTGCGCGGGCAGGCAACCGGTAAAGAAGTGGATACGATGAGTGTGCATATTTTCAACACGCTGTATTCAGCCAACGATCCGGGTTATGCCGCTGCGTTGGCTTTTACGTTGTTCGGCGTCATCATGATCCTGACGCTTGTTCAAAACCGTCTGGCGAGTTCGCAGGTGTTCTATGGCTAGCGTAACGTCTTCAACCCATGTTTCCAGGCCGGATGAAATGGCCGCCGTACAGATGCCCCGCCCCCGGCGTTTGCCAGTGCGCGTAAACCTGTTTCAGGTGCTGGTGTATATCGTGCTGACGCTGGGCGCGATCCTGTTTGTCATGCCGTTTTTGTGGATGCTGATTACCTCGCTGCAAAATCAGGGCGATATTTCGCGCGGGCAGTATGTCCCCTCAAAACGACTGCTCACGGTGACGGCAATCACCGAGCAGGATTTGCAACGTCCATTACAGGATGTGCTTGATGCCGGTGATACGCCCGTATACCTTAAGGACGTGCGCTCGCAGATCGAGGACAGCCAGCTTAAGCGCGAAATGACGCTGGACCAGTATATGCGCACACAGCGCGATGGGTTTGCCTCGCTGCACGTTGATATCGGTTTGCTGGGCATCCACGAACTGTACGTCGTGCGGGGCGGCGTGGCGCACTACATCGAAGCCTGGGACGAGTCGAACTTCTCCCGGTACTTTTTTAACAGCGTGCAGATCGCATTCCTGACCATTGTGGCCCAGACGGTCACATCGATTCTGGCGGCTTACGCCTTCGCACGGATCGAGTTTCCTGGCAGTAACCTGTTATTCAGCATCTTTCTCGCTACCATTTTCATCCCAACGATGGTGGTGTTGATCCCCAACCGTAACACGGTGAAAAGCGTTCACCTGTTTTTCACGGAGGATTTCCCCGCCCAACAGGATGATTGGGGCATTACCGATGCGCGCGCCGCCATCGCTGACCCGGTGCATGACGCGCTCGAAACGGTGGGTATTGACGGTTTCCTGGGCATTGGCTCGCTGTTTAGGGTGGATGGCCCGATCACGTGGCCCTGGATGGATAGCTGGCCCGCGCTGGTGTTCCCGTTCCTCGCCAGCACGTTTAGTATTTTCCTGTTACGGCAGTTTTTCATGCAAATTCCTGAGGACCTCTGGGACGCGGCGCGTATCGACGGGGCCGGACACCTGCGTTTCCTGTTCCAGGTGGTTGTGCCGATCTCGCGCGCGGCGATTGTGACGACCGTGATCTTCACCTTCATCGGCACGTGGAACGCGCTGGAATGGCCGCTTCTGGTGACTTTTACCGACAACTGGCGTCCGATCTCTTACGGGCTGTTCGCATTCACGACAGAGGCGGGGTCTAAGCTCAACCTGCTGATGGCGGCCTCAATGATTACGCTGATCCCGGTCGTGATCATCTACCTGTTCGCGCAGAAGCAGTTTACCGAAGGTATTGCGACCACCGGCTTGAAGGGATAGGGTTGATCCACAGAAATAGTTGCCCATTTCATGTTTCTTACCCCCAAAGCGTTTGAGTGTCCCCTTCCCTGAGGGAAGGGGTTGTGGGGGATGGGGTAATTATTTTCTTGGCG
>CAZMNL010000212.1:0-5734 GCA_964567525.1 uncultured Anaerolineaceae bacterium | reverse complement strand
TCGACATTCGTGCGGTTTCTGTGGGAGCGTTGCGGGGTGAAACCGGTGGGGCTGGCGTGCCAGTCCCACCGGAGCGCGGGGTGCATTTTCCCGCGCCGGGGTGCGCTCTGTGAGCGCGGCCCGCCAAGCCCACACGGCGACTGAGTGTCAAGCTTTTAGCTTGCGACCCCCTCAAACTGATGTTGGGTGTCGTGCGCCGCCTGCCTCGCGGCTCACCCGACCTGTCGTGCATCTCAGTTTGAGGGGGTCAGTCGACGCAATGCGTCGACTGGGCGTGCTGCAAGGCACGCCCGAAACGCGCAGACGTGCATCACCCACGCGATCGTCTTGCAGCGCATCCCCCACACCGCACAACAGCGACCCGCCAACAACAGAAACGGCCCGACGTGCGGGCCGCTCTGCGTGGTGAGTGAATGCGGGTCAGGCTAGAACGGCAGCGGTTCGTCGTCACCGGAGTCGGCAGCCGCTTCGCGCTTGGTGATGATGAAGTCCACGCGGCGCGCGGTCACTTGGTACTTTCCTTCATAGTGAGCAGCCATCTCGTCAGCCCTGACTTCCCCTGCTTTCCCTTCTTGGACTGCACCCCTTCATTGTAGCACGGGATGCCAGGAACGTCGGGGTGAATTCACCGATGCATTGCTGGCGATTTACTGATCCACCTATGACGTCCACTTCTCGTAGAATAATGATCACCGAACGGAAGCAGCCAGCATCAATTAACAGTTCGACTGTTACAGCAACTCGCCACTTTCCATTTCAGCGCCGTTCCACTCATTATGATCGATTTGCCTAACTTCTTTCCTTGACCTATAATGCCGATGGGCTGTGTTAAGCCTGTGTTCGCTCATGCATTCTCAACGGCTGAGGAGGTCCGATGAAAAGGCATCAAACGATTGGGCTACGCTTGGTTTTTTCGCTTCTGATATTACTTCTGGCACTCACCCCGCTGCTGAGTTCTGTTTCCCAACCTGCTGCTCAGGCTCAAGAAGGCGATACGGCAACGTTTGAATACCAGGGTCTGAGCTTCCACCACCCTGCTGACTGGGTGGTAGGCGTCGGCAATCAGGGGCTGTTTTTTGCCAGTTCGCCTGACCTGAATGATCCACAGCCCGGCGACATCGGCGGTGTGATCTACACGCCCCCCGAAATGGTTACTTTTGGTGAGTCGTTGGGCTTCACCGCCGAAAGCGATCCGCAGAACGCGGCGCAGGCGATCAACACGCAGTTGGGCAATGGTGGCTACACCGTGGGGGATGTCGCGTATGTGCTCGATGATCCGCTGACCTACGTATTTGAATATGCCCGACCCGCCGAAGGCGACGCCGGGTTGATCTATGTCAGCCGCGTGGCACCGTCGGCGCTTGTGATGGTCTTTGCGGGAACCTTGCCCGGCGAACAGGACCAGTTCCGTATGCCGCTGGCGATGTTGATTTCGTCGATGCGCTATGACGCCTCCGCCTCTCCGCTGGTGCACACCTTCATTGATTTCGAGGTTGCACCCACCGCGTTAGCCTTCAGCCCGGATAGTGAATGGCTGGCGATTGGCACCTACGACGGGGAACTGCGTTTCGCCCAGATGAGCAGCGGCCAGTTGACGGATCGCCTCGCGGAGCCACAGCAGAGCATGGTGCGCGAAGTCGCCTTCTCGCCTGATGGGCAGCAGGTGCTGTATGTGACGGATGGGATCAGTGTAAACCTCGCCAACCTGGAGTCGGGACAGACGGAGTCCTGGGCGGGCGAATTCGGCACCGACATCAATCAACCGCGCAACGTGTACTTCGGCCCCCACGATCGCCCGTATACCTGCTATCCTGAACTGATCGGCGAGTTCGAATACCTGGGCGTGCGCAACCTGCGCTATCCGATGCCCAACTACACCGAACCCGCCACCTATGAAGTCATCCAGCGCATCGAGTGCGCCACCCAGGGCGGCCAGCACTGGATCGCGCATGCCACCACTCATGAGGTCTTCCTGGTGCATTCGCGCGAGGGTGAAGTTTTCGAGGAAAACGCCCACTCGTTCAGCATATCGGTTGATACCGAAATTGATGGGCTGGCCTTTGCGCCCGATCTGCCGCTGCTGGCTGTCACCGATTACAGCGCGCAGTTCCACGTGTGGAATTATGAAACGGGTGACGTGGTCTTCAATGGCGAAATGAGCAGCACCATTGTCGACGCGGCTTTCGGCTATGGGCCCAACAATCATCTGCTCGCCATCGCCACCGATTGGAACGGCGTTTTCATCTATGACTGGCAGACCGGTGATCTGGTGGAGACGTTCAGCGGCTTTCGTGATGACGTGGTGGCGGTGGTCTTCAGCCCCGATGGGCGCTACCTGGCCGTGGCGGACGACAGCCCCTCGGTGCAGGTCTTCCGCGCGCCGGGTACTCCGGCGGAGAACGCGGATGAGCCCGCGCCAGCAGACGCGCTGATCCTGGAACCGCGCGTGGAGCTTCCCTATGGGGCCGATTTTGTGACGTTCAGCCCCAATCTGAAGTTCCTGGCGGTTGCGGCGCATGGCCGGCTGCACGTCTTTGACACGGCCAACGGTGAGACGGTGCAGGCCATCGAAGAAGCGGAAGGGAATTACTTCTACGTCCCGGTCTTCAGCCCAGACAGCACGCGGGTGGCCTATATCGTGAACGATGGGTTGTACACGCTGAACCTGGAAACCGGTGAAGCGGTGCGGCGTTTTCAAACCAACGGAACGCTCCCCTACCAGCTTGTCGCCACATCATCCGGGCAATTAACCGGATTGTTTGGCATAACGAATGAAGAGGGATCTTTCGAGCTGATGACATTCACGACGGCGGGCGGCGGGCAATACGAATCGCTGCGAGCCGGTTACACCTTGATGGACTATTCGGCCATCGCCGCCACCAGCGCCGACGGGCGCTACTTCGGTTTTGAGCGCGACAACGAGTTCTACGTCGTGGATGCGCGCGAGGATGCGCTGCTACCGGTCAGGCTGACCCATGTCGGCGAGCCGGTGCAGGCCGCCTTCGGCCGCAGCCTGTCTATGCTGGCGACGGCGGACACCGAAAACACCGTTTACCTGTGGAACTTCGCCCGCAACCAGGAACGGCTGCGGTTCACGCTCGACTCCCCCATTACGGCGCTGGCGTTGAACCCCGATGGCCGCCTGTTGGCGGTGGGCGAGGCCGACGGCTACCTATCGCTGTGGGATACCGCCACCGGGGCCAAAGTTGCCGATCTGCCCGGCGAAACCAACACCATCGAGGGGCTGACGTTCAGCGCAGATGGCCTCATACTGGCCTCGAATACACGCGCCTCGACCAAACTGTGGGACATCCCCGGCGAGTACTGGATTCCGGTGCCAGAACCGGACGCGCCGGGCGACGAACCAGCCGAGGAACCCGCGCCCGAACCCGAACCGGAAGCCGACAGCGCACTGGACGTGTGGCCGGATACACTCCGCGACGCGGCCTCGCTGCCGCTGTATGAACAATGGGCGCGCGCCAACACTTACACGCTGGGGTTTGGCGACATCGACGTGATCCGGTTGCTGCTGCCCTATCGCGGCGTGGGCTACCATTTCGAGCTGGCGAACACCGACCTGCAAACCGGGGTACGGATGCGCGTGATCAACGGTGATGGCTTTCCGATGGCGGTCTTCGAGGGCAAAAATGGCGTTTTCATCAACCCCGACGAGAACGGCGTCTACTACCTGGAAATCAGCAGCGAGGATACCTTCGCCGCCGACTTTGACCTGCGCATCACACCGTTTTTCGGCATCTACCCCGCGCTAGCGGTGATCGATAGCCAGAATCCGGGCGAAATATACAACACCAGCGCGGGCAGCAAACTGCTGTACTACGCCACGCTGGACGCCTTCCTGGGCGGCCTGACGCTGTTCATCGATGTGGCCGACTACATGGGCATCACCGAAGAAGGGCAACAGGGCTGGGTGACGCTGTGGCTGAACGCGGAAGCCAAGCTGGGCATCGGGCTGCCGGTCGCGGCGGGCTTCCAGCCGCTGGAAGTCGGCCCAGGTAAGCTGCCGGACGAGGGTGATCGGAACGTGACACACTTCTCGTTCCTGAAGCTGACCACGCCCTACGGTTCCGGCTCGATTGACGCCATTGCCGAACAGATCATCGTCGATGGCGGGCTTGATCTCGAATTGCTGCATTTTGGGCCGGGTGGCCTGCTAACGGCGGATGTGGGCTTCACCGGCCTGGGCGTCAGCACCAGCCTGGCGAAAGTCGAGGTGCGGCGAGAGGTACTGGATACGCAGTTCATCAACGCCGGGCTTGGGGTGCAGACTCCGCAGGACCTCATCACGCGCTTCATCGGCGCTTTCGTCGACCCAGAGGGCCGCTTCCAGTTCCAGCAGGGGATGCGCGCCGCCAGCCTGAGCGACTAGCGCGCCCGCATTACGCGCAACATGACGACACACACCCGGACCGCGTTGGCTCCGGGTGTGTGCGTTAGGGCGATACGATGGTTCCAGTTTCTGACCCGAGTTAGCTGCCGACGTTTTCCAATGTTATCGTGAAAATGTTATCGTCGCGGCTCTCCGTTGACACGAACGCAATGCGCCTGCCATCGGGCGACCAGACGGGATGACTATCCGAGAGATCGTTAGCGGTGAACTGCTGAAGGTGGCTGCCATCACCATTCACGACAAAGATTTCGAAGCCGTTGTCGGTCTGACCCGTAAACGCAATGCGCGCGCTATCTGGTGACCATGTGATGTGCTGCGCCGGTGGACAGTCAGGGATTGAACGAAGGTTCTCGCCATCCGGATCGACCAACATCAGACCATGCTGGTAGGCCTGAAACGCAATCCGCGTGCCGTCCGGTGACCATGCCACCTCCCAGACTTCAGCGATATCGACGAGACGGCGAAGGTTGCCTCCGTCGGTATCGGTCACGTACAGCTCAAATTGATCTGAGATAAACGCGATCTGGCGGCCATCTGGTGACAAGGCTGGCGTTGTGTCATAGATGTCAATATCGATGGGTACCCGGCGTACATCGCCGTTACCAGTGTTCATCATGTAGATCGTGTAGCTGCCATTCAGCTCCGAGATGTATGCCACCAGTCCACCATCTGGTGACCACGCCAAAAACTTTCCCTTATGGTTGTTTGCAGTGAGTTGGCGAACATTTTCCCCATATGCATCCATTGTATAGAATTCCAGATCGCCGTCTCGGTCCGAAACGAAGGCGATGCGCGTGCCATCCGGCAACCAGAAGGGGCTATGATCCGCGTCATCGTTATCGGTGAGCTGCTGCCGGTCACTGCCGTCCGCGTTCACGACGTAGATTTCAGCGTCGCCCCGCCGGTAGGACACATACGCGACACGCGAACCATCGGGTGACCACGTGGGAGATCTATCATCCGTGGAATGCGTGGTGAGCTGCACGATTTCGCCAGGGACAACTGCACTCGCCGCCGCAGCGGGCGGCTGCTCTGGCAGCTTCGGCGCTGGCGGCGGGGATGCAGCAGCCGCCACGCGCAGGTTGTCGGGCAGCGCCCTGACGTAGATTTCGGAGTCGTCCTCCAGGAAAGCGTTGAACGCGATGTGCGCACCATCCGGTGACCAGGCCAGATGGTAGTACTCGACGCCGTCGATGGGCAGTTCTTCAAAATCGCCTGTATCGGCATTGATCACGAAGACTTTGTCTTCGTTCTGACGTACCGCTTTGAAGATGACATGCGTGCCGTCCGGGGCCCACGCCGGATAGTCGTCATAGTCGTTGTTGA
>CAZMNL010000211.1:0-5745 GCA_964567525.1 uncultured Anaerolineaceae bacterium | reverse complement strand
CAACCATACGTCCCCTACGAATCAAAATGCACCCGATCTATACTTGAGCGTTTTGCCAACGTGTACTAGACACACGTGCTCGCCCGCGTGAGCCTGATCACCCCTCGCCCCTCGGCGGGCGCGGATCATCCGGTGCGCCGGGCGCGCGCAGTTCGTGGATCGTGACGGCTTCGCGGCGGCCCTTGAGCTGCAAGCGGTGCTCCGCGAACGGCTGCGCACGGCCCGCCACCTGCGCGTGTGTCAGTGCGCCGATGTAGCACGTCCCGCCCGGCGCGAGGTCCGCCAGCCGCGCCGCCACGTTGACCGTATCCCCGATGGGCGTGTATTCGAGCCGCTGCTGCGATCCGATGTTGCCCACCACTGCCGGGCCGGTGTTCACGCCGATGCCGAACTGCACCGGGGCCGCGAAACGCCCCGACTCGTTGAGCCGCTCGACCACCGCCAGCAGGTCGATGGCCGTTTGCGTCGCCAGCCATGCGTGATCGTCCTGCGGATAGGGCGCATTCCAGAAGGCCATCACGTTATCGCCCATATACTTGTCAATCGCGCCGCCGTATTGCAGCACAATCGCGTTCATTTCCTCTAAAAACACGTTGAGCAGCGTCACGACGCCCGTCGGTGGCAGCCCCTCAGAGAGCGCGGTAAAGCCGCGAATGTCCGCGAACAGCACCGTGATCGTGCGTTCCTCGCCGCCAAGTTCGAGCTTGCCCGCGTCGAACGTCTCGACAATCCGCTGCGCGATCTCCGGCGAGACGTAGCGGCGGAACAGGTCATGAATCTGGTTGCGGCGGCGCTCCTCGAAAACGTAGACGACGATCAGCGTGCCCAGGTACGCCAGTCCGAGCGCGAATGCCGGGAACAGCAGGTCGGTGATGCGCCCCCAGATCGTGAACGACACCGACGCCCACACGAAAAACACGCCATACGCCAGCAGCGCCAGCACCAGCCCGGCATACCAGCGCACGAAGGGCAGCACCACGCCCGCACCCAGCGCCAGCGCCAGCGTAATCAGCCGTTGGTCGCGCGCGGGCAGCGGGTGCAGCGGCAGCCGCGCCGTGCCCCGGTACAACGGCACCTCGGTGATCCCCAGGTCCAGGCGCAGATCGACGTTATCGCGGATGGCGGGCACGGTCGGCAGCGATTGGTGAATCGTCTCGATGATGTTGGCGTGAATCTCGACCCCGAACATCTTCTCACCGGTCGCAGTGGCGGGCGTGGCGTAGTTGTCCGGCAGCGCGGACGCATCCAGCGCGCCGATCAGCACGATCTGCCCCGCGAAGACTTCCGGCGGCACGCGCCCCTCTAACACGTCCACCAGCGCATAGGTCGGGAAGGTCTGCGAGCCGTAGACCTTGCTCGGCGGACCGAAGTACGTGACCAGCATTTGCCCCACGCCGTCCGTATACAGGTCGCGGTTGGCAAAGCGCACCATGCCCTGCTCGACCGTCACCGCATCGATCACCGGGATGCGCAAATACTGCATATACGCCGCCAGCGCCAGCGAGGGCAGATACGCACCGTCATAGTTGATCACCAGCGGAACGCGGCGCACCTGCCCGTCGCCATCGGTGATGATGTTGGCATGGCCCAGGATGCGCGCAGCGGCGGCCAGTTCCGGCGTGGGCGGCACGTAGCGATCATACGTCACCAGGTCCCCGATGCGCGTCGTCTTGAGGATATCGCGGTTATCGCCCAGCACCGGCTGCACCACGTTACGCGCGTCCCCCATCGCGGCGGCGAGTTCGGCATCGTCTTCGGTCGGGTCGGCGAACAGCACGTCAAACGCGATCACGCTCGCGCCTGCGTCATGCAGCAGCCGCACAAGATCGGCGTGGACCGTGCGCGGCCATCCGGTTGTCGAGCGCCCATAGGCGGCCAGACTCGTATCGTCGATGGCGATGATCGTCACAATGCCGGTGGTCGCGCGCCCGGTGTAGAGGCTGTCGGTGAGCCGTGTGCGAATGCTGCTGAACAGCCCGGCGATCTGCGCCAGCACCAGCAGCACGCCGATCACCAGCCCGGTCAGTACGCCGCTGACCAGGCGGCGGCGCGGGTTCTGCGGCGTGAAGACCAGCCGCAGCGGGCGCTGCCACAGCGGGCGGCGAGGGAGTCGGGTGATCGTGTGCATGGTGGTTGCCTTTGTGTGTGTGTCGGTTGGGTGTTCTGTGCGTGATTATACGCCATTCGCGGGGGTGGGGGAATCAAAACGCCCGGCGCACGTGGTCGAACCGTGCAGCGGGGCGTTCTGCGATCCCGCGTGGGGGCGACCCGGCGCGGGACGGTATTTCGATGTTCAAGCGCTTATTGCGTGTCAGTCGGCGTCCGCCACCAGCAGCGGGCGGAACTTCGGCCCATAGATGATGATGCCGCGCGCGCCATCGGTGCGCAGCTTGCGAATCACCATTTCGACACGCATTCCCACCTGCGGCTCGCCGTCCAGGTCGGTTAACTGCGCCGTGATCGTCGGGCCTTCGTCCAACTGCACGAACGCCAGCACGTAGGGGGCAAACGGCGCGAATTCCTCCGCCGGGGCCGCTACCGTCGTGAAGCTCATCACCGTGCCCATCCCGGCCAGCGGGAACACCTCGGCGGGGCCTTCCTGGTTGAGCGGCTGCGCCTGCCGGTACTGCTCCCAGTAGTCGATCTGGTGCTGGATACGCCCGGTCTGGATGCTCGCATCCTGAGTCATGCGCTGATCCTTCGCAGGTTATCGCGGCTAGCGGGCCGCACGGATGAATTCAACTGCTTCGCGCTCGTCGCGCACGATCACCGGTTCAAAGACGTACACATCCTGCGGCGACTGCGCGGCGGACTGGGTTTGCTGCGGCAGCATGATCGCGCCGGTTTCGGGGTTGCGAGTTGCCAGCAGTTCGCGGCGGCTCATTTTTAAACGCCAGTTACGCGTGATATCCATGATGTCCTCCGATATGTTCCAAACAGTGTAGCGCGTTTGTGACGGCTGTCACCGGGCGCTGGTTACGCTTATTTATAAAGGATGCCAGCTACCAAAAACTACCAGATAGGCGACATGATAGCTTTTGACAGTGCTTTCTTTGCTCGCGCTCAGGGGTTTTTCAGACTTTCTTAATGCTTGCAGAGAAGAAAAAATCGCTTGTCTTGCGCTGTGCCTCTGTCCCTCTGTGGTGAAAAAAAACATCCCCCCGCCAACCGGCGCGGCGCTTCATGGTACAATCGGGGCTGGGCTGTTCCTCGTGGAATCGCGCTGATGAGGGAGGACTCGTTATGCGGGCGGTATGGCTGACGGATATACACCTGAACTTTCTGGACGAAGCCGGTATCCTGCGGCTGATGGCACAGATCAACGACCACGCGCCGGGCGCGATCCTGATCGGCGGCGACATCGGCGACGCGCTGCGGCTGCCTGGCTACCTGCCCCTGATCGACCGGACGGTTAGCTGCCCGGTATATTTCGTGATGGGCAACCACGACTACTATCACAGCGGGATATCCGGCGTGCGAGACATGGTGCGCACCTTGTGCGCGGACTCGCAGCGCCTTGTGTACCTGCCGGACGCGGGGATCGTGCCGCTGGGTGAGGGAGTCGCGCTGGTCGGGGTGGATGGCTGGGGCGACGGGCGCTATGGCGCATACGGTCAAACGCGCGTGCTGCTCAACGACTTTCTGCTGATCGAAGACTTGCAGGGCCTCACCCGTGCTGAGCGGCTCACACGCCTGATGGCGCTGGGAGATGCCGAGGCCGCGCGCGTCTGCGCACACCTGCCGGGCGCGTTCGCGCAGCATCGCCGCGTCGTGTTCCTGACGCACGTGCCCCCGTTCCGCGAGGCGTGCTGGCACAATGGGCGCATCTCCAACGACGACTTTCTGCCGTTTTTTACGTGTAAAGCGGTCGGGGATGCGCTGCTGTCCGTGATGGACGCGCAGCCCCCCGACCGCGAGCTGTTGGTGCTCTGCGGGCACACACACGGCGAAGGTTACACGCGCATTCGCCAGAATGTGCTGGCGCTGACCGGCGGCGCGATCTACGGTGCGCCCGCCGTGCAGCGCGTTTTCGCGTGGTAGCGTCCCCGCCCAGGCTTATCTCGACAGCACGTTGACGCGCAGGTCATTGAGCACTTGCAGCGTCAGCAGTTCGCGCAGGTCTTTACCGTAAAGCCGTTCGTCGCCGTTGAAGTTGATCACGCCATCCACGCCAAAGCTCAGATGCACGCCTTCCCCTACGACCGTCCCCTGGTTGGGCAGGCCGTGCGCAGCGGCGTAGAGGTCGATCAGCGGCACGTTGTGCCCGCCCGCAAGCGCGCGAATCGAGTTATTGATCTCGTTCAGGTTCGGGCCGTAGCCGCTTTCGGCCAGCAGCGCCTCAGACACCGTGAGCGTGGTCAGCACCGGGATCACGCCCTGGTCAATGCTGTAGGCGACGATCTGGCTCAGGCTGTTGTGGAACGCCTCCGGCGTGGAGAATGCCAGGTCGCCAAACCCGATATAGATCACGACCACCGCCGGGCGGCGCATCCGGATTTCGCAGGCCAGCGGCACTTCCCCGACCCCGCACACGCCCGGATTCGACATGACCGCATCCATGACGTTACTCGACGAATAGCCCGAACGTGACGCCTGGCTGGTCACGCCGAACGACCCCGCGAACCAGCTTATCGTCCCGGCCAGGTAGCTGTAACCGCCCAGGCTGTAGCGCCCGGTCCCGAAGGCGTGGAAGGCGGGCAGCGTGAACTGGTTCCCGGCGGTGGTGCTGTCCCCGACGGTGGTGAAGACGTGCGGGTTAATGCCGATGCTGCGCCCGTGCATGTGGATATCGTAGGCGCGCGCCAGCACATGCGCGGGCACACTCTGCCCGGTGAACGCCGAAACATCGGCGGGTCCTTGTGATGCCGCGCTGCCCGACGCCGCGCCGGGCTGGTTGACGATCTCACTGCTGAACGGCAGGTCCCACGCGCTGCCGCTGCTGAACTTGAGATACCATGCCGCCATCCAGCCGCGCAGACTGCCGCCTTGCTGCGTGCCCAGCACCCAGGACGCATCCGCGTTGCGCGCTTCCAGCGTGATCGCGGCCCCGCCGGGAAGCTGCCCGACAACCCCGTAACCCGTCCCCGCACCGGCGCGCACGTTCAGCGCGTAAGGCGTGCTGGCGGTCACGCTGCCCGGCGCGGCGGGGGCGGCAGAGTCAGCGGCAGGGGGCGCAGAGTCAGCGGCGGGGGGTGCGGCGGGTGCGCCCGCGCCGACGATCTCGCCCGACACCGGCAGCCCCCACGCGGCGAAGCCGTCCGCATAGCTCAGGTACAGCGCGGCCAGCCAGCCCCGCTGTGCGCCGTCGGCGGTCGTGCCCAGCACCCACGAGGTATCGGCGTTGCGCGCTTGCAGCACCAGCGCGGTTCCGGCGGGCAGCACGGCGAGTTCGGCGTGTTCCGTGCCGGGACCAGCGCGCAGCTTGAGTTCGTAAGCGGTCCAGGCGTTGGGGCCATCCTGCGCCTGGGCGGTGTGATTGACCGCCCCCCCGGTGAATCCGGAGCCGATGACGGTTATCACGATGATCAGTACGGTGATGTGTCTCAACATGGTAATCGTTTTCCCTCAACGTGTCACAGGTATTTTGACAATAACAGTGGTTGCTGCCCTTAAGCATAGGCGCTTTGCGCGTGTTTTGCAACGGGCGTGAGGTCGATCTCTACCGCCCAAATTGTGATGTAGGGCTGACTCTTTCTAACAAAAAATTACCGCAGACGCGCTGCAAGCAGCGACGCAGAGAGCGCA
>CAZMNL010000210.1:0-5757 GCA_964567525.1 uncultured Anaerolineaceae bacterium | reverse complement strand
AGGTCGTGCCGAGCCGCGTCGTGACCGTGATGTTATCGACGATCACCGTCACGGGGTCGGTCTGCGTTGCGGGCATCCGTGCGAACAGTCCGACCGTCCCGGCCCCGCTGAGCCGGTCATCGATCACCGTGCCGAGCAGCGCGCCGTTGGCGTACACGTCGAAGCGGTCGCCGCGCGCCAGCACGCCGATCTGCCAGGCATCCCCGGCCAGCACCGGGTGTGACCCCCACGAACGCAGCACAAACTCGCCGGTTTCGTCTTCCAGCGCGACCGACCACTGCCGCTGTGTGTTGAGCTTGATCACGTAGGCGCGCGCGCGGTCCACGCCCTGGGCGCGCAGCACGAAACCAAACTCAGCATAGGGCATAATCCCGAACAGGCGCACATCCGCCTGCATGAACAGGCTCTCGTATTCCGGCATTTCGGGCGGGAACGCGGTCACGCTGGCCCCCGGCTCAGCGATGCGCAGTCGCAGCCCGCCGCCCGACAGCGCCAGCGGTTCCCCCGCCGCCGTGACCCACGACACCGCGCCCGCGTCGAACGGCTCGCGCAGCACCGCGCGCGCGAAACCCGGCGTCAGCGCCAGTTCATACGTGCCCGCCGTACTGCCGTTGACACCCTGGTAGCGCATCACGCGCACCGTGTAACGGCCATCAGCGGGCAGAACCAGCGCCTCTAACCCGGCATCGCGCACCAGCGAGTCGAGATCGTCGTTTTCCGCCAGCAGCGCGCCATCCGGCCCGATGACTTGCAGCACCGGGTCCAGATCGCCATCCAGCGCCACGACCAGCAGCGCGATCACCTGGTCCGTGCGCCCCTCAAACGTGTACTGTTCGATAGGCGTGGTGTTGTTCAGCGTGCCGCGCACCGGCGTGAAGAAGACCAGATCGCGCGTCTCGCCGTCCTGCGCGTGTGTCACGCCCGGCGCGGGGAGCGCGGTCAGAGCCAGGGTGGTGATGATCATCAGCGGCAGCACCCGCCGCCATAGTGGGTTAATCAGTCGATGCATGTGTGTCATTTTCCGTGATTGAGCGAAGATTATCAAAAATCAGGGGCAAACCCGCACCCCGGCAGATTTGCCCCACCATGTTACCACGTCTGGAAAACGCGAACCGTTAGAATTCCCACAACCAGATATTGTTCAACTGGCAGTAGGTCTGCACTGTCGCGCCGAAGTCGTCATCAGCAACGTACATTTCCAGCGCGACCCCGCCGCTTGCCGGGGTGAACACGCCCTGCGCGACCTGCACGCCGTTCACGTACATGATCACGTCGCGCTCGTTGGCGACAACGGTCACGCGGTTCGTCGCGCCCACGCCGGGGATCACGGCGTCGCTGGACTGGTAGAAGCTGTTGTCGGTCAGGCTGCCGCTGGAGTCCCACTCGCCGAGCAGGAACGAACCATCTTCGAAGACCAGCGCGTCATTGCTGAGGGAGGACGAATCGCGGAAGAACATCCCACACCCGGATGCCGGGCCGGTGTTGACCAGCCGCGCATCAAACGACAGCACGAAGTTACGGTACGATTTGCCCTGCCCCAGCGGGTAGAAGCTGAACCCGCTCGACGAAGTATCGCCGTAGCTGCTGGGCACGTTCATCGACAGCGAGCCGCCGCCCGGCACGAGTCCCAGGCTTTGCAGTTCGCTGATCAACGGCTGCGGCGTGCTGGCGTTCCAGTTGGTGAGCTGTGCGGCGCTGGCGGGCGGCGGCGGTGTGTTCGTCGGGATCGCCGCAGGCGCGGGTGTCCAGGTCGGGATGGCGGGCGGCGAAACCGGCGTCGCGGAGGGCTGGCCGGAAGCTGGTTTGGTCGCGCCCAACATGCCCATCAACCCGGCGGGCGTAGGCGTCATCTGGGGCGCGGGGGTATCCTGCGCGTCCGTGTTGTTGCCCCCCAAACCGCTGAACGGCAGCCCGGCGGCAGGCACTTTGGCGGGGGTGGTCAGCACGAGATTGTCAATAAACACCATCAGCGGATCGGCCTGATCGACGCCGGTCGCGCCCACGACACCGATCCCGCCCTGCGCGACGTGCTGGGCGGGATCGGTCACTTCCCCGGCGAACTGCCCGTTGAAGTACACGCGGAAGGTGTAACCATCGACCCACACGCCCACCGTCGGGTTCGTGTCCGCACCGTCAATCGCGGGGGAAACGGTCCAATCCTGGATCGCGGTCCACTCGCCATCGAACCAGTACAGCGACCAGTCGCCCTCATTGCTGATCGTCAGCGTGTAGAACAGGTCCTCTTCGTCATGCAGGCGCAGCACAAACCCGTATTCGGCGTAGCTGGGCGTGCCGACGATCTGAAACGCCGCCTGGATGTAAAAATCTTCCCAGGACAGGTCATCACCGGAGGGCACCGCATAGCCCAGCAGGTTATCGGTGAAGACCTGGATTTGAAGCTGCTGCCCAATCGTCGCCACCGTCATCGACTCCGACGCATACGGTTCCCAGGTCATTTGCAGCGGGTCGCCGGGCGTGTCGAAGGTGTCGCGCTTGTTGAGCGTCGCATAGCCGGGCAGCAGCCATACCACATATTCGCCGGAAGTCTCACCCACGCGCGCCAGCGTGACCGTACACGGCCCGGCGGCGGGCATCTCGAACCCTTCCACGACAGACACACCGTTGCCCATCACGCCACCCTGGGCCAGCACTTCACCGGTCACGCCGCGCACGGTGATCGCCGCTTCCAGGCTGCCGGACGTGGTTTCCGCGCGCACCGACGCGATCCCCCCCTGCGCACATTCGAACGGGTAGACCACCTCCGGCGTGGCGGCATCCAGCGTGCCGGTCGCGGGTTGGACATCGATCAAGGATAATGTTCCTGCCTGTGCGGGCGGCGCGGCTTCGACTCCAACCGGCAGCCCGGCTCCCAACGCCAGGCCCGCCAGGATCAGCACCGCGATCACCCCCCGTACACTTTGCCTGATGGTCATAGATTGTAATCTCCTTAATGATAGCGATAAGCGGTAAGCTTTAAGCTGTCAGCGAAACGCCAACGGCGACCGGGTGCCGTGACATCTCACACGCGCCGATCACCGCCAGCCGGGAATCACGCGCGCCAGTGTGTCGAGAATCGCGTGAAAATCGTCACGGTCCACTTCCGCGCCGTCTTTCCAGCGCGCATCTTCCAGCTTGAGCAAGCGCCGCTGTTCCGCGACGGCATCCAGATCGGTGTTGGACCCGGTTTCCTGGCGCGGGCGCAGCCGCACAAAATGCGCATAGCCGGGCACGGCTTCGGCTTCTTTCTGCGGCATGAACGTGTACAGGATGATATCCTCTTCATCTTGCAGCAGTTGCAGCGCCAGGCATAACCACCCGCGCGGAATACGCGCACCGCGCCGCTGCACCTCAAAACGCCACGCGCGCGCGGTCAGCGTGCCGTGCCAGTTGATGTGTAGCTGTTCGGGCGGATCGTGCCGCGCGTCGGTCACAACCAGCGCATCAGCCGTCAGCGCGGCGTGGCGGCGGCTGGGCAGCAGCCACTTAAGCAGCCGTTCGATCAACGGGCTGCCCGCAAACAATACCAGCGCATCCAGCGGCAGCGCGATACACAGCGGGTTGGCGATGTTGAGCAAGTCGTCCAGTACGCGCGTCGCGGTGAGATGCGCCATCACCACCGCCACTATTGTCAGCACCGGCAGCAAAAACCGGATAGCGAAATGTTCCGTATCAATTTTAATGGTGCGTGCCACCTGCTGCGCACCTACAGAGGACGCCGAGTCCGTCATAGTTTATTCTCCCGTAAAGCCTGCACACATTCAACCCATAGGGTGCATTCCAGATTGGGGGCAGAATTTTTTTCACCACAGAGGGCACAGAGATCACGGAGAAATTATTTGAGAAAACCTTGAGAAAACACGGGCATGCTTGCGGTCCGGTTAACAATACCTTCGCCAAAATTTATGGAGACAGAAAAAAGCCGGTTTTGGTAAAAATTTGACCCTTTGTGACCTTTTCTGAACCACATTTTTGTGACAAATCTGAGCTTTTTCAGCAAAATTGCCCATGTTTTCAAAATTGGCGAAGGTATTGGTTAACGGAACGGATACCCTCTTGTATGCTCTTTTTTCTCTTGAAAATCTCTGTGTCCTCCGTGTACTCTGTGGTGTATCTTTTTGCCCCGAATTTGAAACACACCCGCACCCATCGCCCCGAAGCGCTCAGGCATCTGAACCGGTGTCGTCCGCCGATGCGCTGTGCGACCCGGCACCGGGCGGCGACCACAAGTCGTCACGCCCCAACATGCGCGCGATACGACGGCGCAGCAGCCCGGCATCGAAGGGTTTGTCCATATAGAGGTCAATCTCACTCCCCGCGAACTGCCGCCGGCGTTCGGGCAGTTGGCGCATGACCGAGAGCATAATCACGGGCGTGCGCGCGATCTCCGGCGTCGCACGGATCGTATCATACACCGTCCAGCCATCCATACCGGGCATCATCACGTCAAGAATCACAAGAGCGGGTTTGATTTCCCGAACCAACGCGAGGCCATCTTCGCCGCAGTCGGCGCTATGAACTTCAATATCGGGGTGATCCAGCACCACGTGGAGCAGATCGCCAATATCCTGCACATCTTCGACCGTCACGATTCGGACCTTCATCACACTTCCTCGCTGACTGGGGGATAAACGGGATAAACAAGTGCTAAAAGCATAGCACGATTCGCCGCGCGGTGGGATTCCTGATGGGCGGTGGCGTGCATTTCGAATCCGGGGCGTATTCTGCACAACCTCCGCAACCAGCACGATTCGTACACTTTGCCCGAATCACAGGTCTTTTCCGGGCCAGAAACGCGAGTATAGTAAATGATAGCGGTCAACCTATCCTGATAGAGATCGCCTTCCCGGCAGGCATACCTGGAGATCACACTATGCCCACAGCACCCTTAACTCTCGGCATCGAAGAAGAATACCAGATCATCGACCCGCAAACCCGCGAACTCACCTCCTATGTACAGGAAATGATGGGCGAGGGGCGCGTCACCTTAGGCGACCAGCTCAAACCGGAGTTTATGCAGTCGCAGATCGAGGTCGGCAGCAAAATCTGCCAGAACGTCAAAGAGGCCCGGCAGGAACTCGTGCGGCTGCGGCGCACGGTCAGCGAAGTTGCCGCGCACAACGGGCGCTGCATTGCCGCCGCCTCAACCCACCCCTTTTCGCGCTGGCAGGAACAGTTGATGAACGAAGGCGCGCGCTATGACGATCTCGCCGCCGAAATGCGCGACGCGGTGCGGCGCTTGTTGATCTTCGGGATGCACGTGCATCTTGGCTTCGGCAAATCGCGCGAGGCTCACGAACTGATGATCGACATCATGAACCAGCTTCGCTACTTCCTGCCGCACATCCTTTCGCTAACCACTTCGTCCCCGTTCTGGCACGGGCGCGATACCGGCCTGAAGAGTTACCGCAGCCTGGTGTTTGAGAATATGCCGCGTTCGGGCATCCCGCCGCACTTCGAAAGCTGGGCGGAATACGACGCCTACGTGGACCTGATGGGCAAGGTCGGCTCCATCGGTCGCCACGCGGACACCCACAAATTGACCAGCCAACACCGCACGCTCGGCGATCCGACTAAAATCTGGTGGGATGCCCGCCCCCACCCCGATCTGGGCACGCTGGAAATACGCATCTGTGATATGTGTACGCACATCGACGAAGCCGTTGCAACGGCGGCGCTGATCCAGGCGATTGCCGCCAAGCTGATCCAACTGCGCAACCAGAACCAGTCATGGCGCATTTACCGCAGCATCTACATCGA
>CAZMNL010000209.1:0-5773 GCA_964567525.1 uncultured Anaerolineaceae bacterium | reverse complement strand
AGAATCGCCAGCAGCATCAGCAGGCTGCCCGCCATCGTGTAGAGGAAAAACTTGACGGCGGCATAGATGCGCTGTTCCGCGCCCCAAATGCCGATCAGGAAATACATCGGCACGAGTGTCACTTCCCAGAAGACATAGAACAGGAACAGGTCCTGCGCCACAAAGACACCGAGCATCGCCCATTCCATGATCAACATGAACATGTAATAGAGCCGCACACGGTCTTTGATCGAATCGAAGGAGAACACAATCGCCAGTGGCATGATAAATGTGGTCAACATGACCAGCCAGATACTGACGCCGTCGATGCCGACGTAATACCGGATGGAGAATGCGTCGGTGCTGATCCAGTCTACTTTTTGCACCATCTGCAACCCCGATACCCCGGTATCGAAGTTATTCACCAACAGGAGCGACGCCCCAAACGTGATCAACGAGGTGAGCAGCGCCCCCCACCGGTAGTGGTCTTCATTGCGTGCAAACAGCAGCATCAGCACAAAGCCCACCATCGGGAGCATAAATACCACAGTGACCAGCGACATTTCTTCCATAATTTATTGGTCCCTCTGTGTTACAGTCCTAGCAGTTCACGGATCACAGGATACAGAATCAAGAACACCACGAGCAGCGTGCCCAACACGACGCTCAGTGCGTATACGCGGACATAACCCACCTGCACCTTGCGCAGACGTGCTGCCGCCGCACGGATGCCGTTACCCAGTTCCAGAAACGCGCGGTCGATGATCCCTTTATCTACAGGTTCGGTCAGCACGCGGGTCAGGTAGTTGAACGGACGCCGGATAACGTTGTGATGGAAATCATCATGCCAGAAGCGCCAGTCAAGACGCTCTGCCAACCAGTACGCTGCATCGCGGTAAGGATAGATCAGGTATTTGAAGTAAACCTCGTCCCAGTAGAGTTTCGCGTTCGAAAGCGCAAACGCCGGCGCAAGCCGTTCGTCACGCTCCAACGGATCGCGGTCTAAGGCAGCGAGCGCCTTATCGCTATAAACTCTGCGCGCCACGTAAATCGCGCCCAGCGCCAGCAGCACCGCCATACCTGCTAACAACAGATTCGCCGAACTCGCGTGCGCGTAAACGACGCTGTGTTCGAGGAAACTGGTAAAGTGGTGCTCACCGAAAATCCAGTCCAGGATCGGAAAACCGCTGGGAACGTTCATCAGCCCGGAAACCAGGCTCAGCACGGCCAGCACCATCAGCGGCACAGTCATCAGCCGGGCAGATTCGATAGCATGCTCACCGGCTTCGTGGCGCGGCGCGCCGTAGAAGACCATCGCCACCTGACGCCACATATAGAAAGCGGTGAAGACCGCCGCGATCAGCAGCAGGCCAAACGCGACATAGCCGCCGAGCATTCCGTCATTCACACCCACTTTGAGCGAGTCCAGCAGGATTTCGTCCTTCGACCAGAACCCAGCAAACGGGAAGATTCCCGCCAGCGCCAGCGTACCGAAAAGATAGGTCCAGTACGTGACCGGCATCTTATGGCGCAAGCCGCCCATAAAGCGCATGTCCTGCGGGTCGAACCCGTCGTCATGATCATCGTGATCGTGATCGCCGTGCCCGTGTCCATGCGCGACATGGTGATGCCCGTGTTCCATGCCGTGAATCACGGAACCGGACGCCAGGAACAGCAGCGCTTTGAAAAAGGCGTGCGTGGTCAGGTGGAACATCGCGGCGGCATACGCCCCCACGCCCACCGCCGCGACCATGAACCCTAACTGGCTCACAGTGCTGTAGGCCAGCACACGTTTGATATCCCACTGCCCCACCGCAATGAACCCGGCTACCAGTGCGGTTGTCGCACCGATGGCGGCGACCACGAACGAACTGAAGTCCGAGCCGTGATAGAGCACGTTGGAGCGCACCATCATATACACGCCCGCCGTGACCATCGTCGCCGCGTGGATCAGCGCGCTAACCGGCGTCGGGCCGGCCATCGCATCCGGCAGCCAGACAAACAGCGGAATCTGCGCGCTCTTGCCAGTCGCGCCGAGCAAAAACAGCAGCGTGATGATCGTCACCATCAGTTCAAAGCTCATATTGAACGAGCCAAACTCAACCCGGTGACCGCCCTCTTCCAGCCACAGGTGCGCCTGGTTGAATACGCCAAGCGGCCCCGCGTGGGCTGTCGCGCCGTGCGTATCGCCATGCGCGTCTTCTTCGGCGGTGGCCTCTTCAGGCAGCGCGGGCGCGAACAACGGCGCGGCGTCTTCTTCGTGCGCTTCTTCATAATGCGCGGCGATGGGTTCTTCACCCGGCTTGTAGTAATCCAGCGTGCCGAAGGTATAGAAGGTCAGCAGCACACCCAGGATCAGGCCAAAGTCACCTATGCGGTTGACGATGAACGCCTTGCGCGCCGCATCGCTGTTCTTCCAGCCTTCGCCGCGTGCTTTATCGAACCAGAAGCCGATCAGCAGGAACGAACACAGGCCGACCCCCTCCCAGCCAACGAACATCATCAGGAAGTTGTTGCCGGTGACCAGGATCAGCATAAAGAACAGGAACAGGTTCATGTAGACGAAGAAACGCGGGAAACGCTCGTCACCGTGCATATAGCCGATGGCGTAGATGTGGATCAGCGTGCCCACACCCGTCACCACCAGCATCATGACCACGCTCAACGTGTCTACACGAAACTGCCAGGGAATGACGACATTAGCAGACTCGATACGAATCCAGTCGCCCAGCAGCGGTGCATTGACCACGGTAGCCTGATAGCCCGTGTCCACCTGGGCGATCCACATCAGCACAGCGACAAAAAACGCGGTTGCACTCGCGCCGACCGCGACAATGCCAACGCCGGTTTCGCCGAGACGCTTGCCAGCGAACAGGTTGATCAGCAGCCCCACAGCCGGGGCGATGACAACAAGAGAAATCAGATCAAAGAAGTTTTCCATGGGCGGTCCTTTGGGTTCATGCGCCGGTTAACACCATGTCAGCCCAAGTTCCTAGTCTTTGAACAGGTGCAGGTGATCAATATCAATGCTCTTCTTGGTGCGGAAGATCGCCACAATCAGCGCCAGGCCAACCGCGACTTCTGCCGCCGCCACCGTCATGACAAAAAATACCATCAGGTGTCCGTCCCCGGTCCCCCACTGGCGCGCAAAGGCCACCAGCGCGAGATTACCGGCGTTGAGCATCAGCTCCACCGACATAAACACCAGGATCGCATTTCGTCTCAGCAGCACGCCGAGCACGCCCATAATGAACAGTACGGCGCTCAGCAAGATATACAGTTCGATTGCAACTTCAGGTGATCCCATAAATCCCCCTCAACGCCGAGAGTCGTCTATTTGTTTGCTTCACCCGTGATCGGCTGTTCCAGGCCCGCAGGTGGATTCGCCAGGCGGCGTACTACCCGGCGGCGCTGCCCCAATGTTTCGTGAGTCAACACAATCGCGCCGATCATCGCCACCAGCAGCAGCAAGGATACCATCTCAAACGGCAGCACATAGCGGCTGAACAGCAGCCGCCCTACATGCGTGGGGCCGCCGAAGGTGGATTGCCCCTTCGCTTCCAGTTTGATGATGCGATCCTCAAAGGCGTTGCCTTCCAACCACTTTTCGGTGAACACCAGCAAGATCGAATCACTCGACTTAAATTCGGTATTGTTGAGATACGCGAGACGATTGGCGCTCCCGGATGGATACAGGCCAATATCGTAGGTGCCCTTAGTAATCTCGATTTCCACCGCTTTACCGTAAGGCAGCCCCTCGATAAGGATATCGTTACCATCTTCGTCGATCACATCAATCGTGGACCAGTCCGGCAGCGCGTTAACCGCCGCCAGCCATAGGCCATCCTTGTCGGTCTGGAAATCGATATCGTGCGTGGCAACGGCCAGACCTGCGCCAGGCGATCCCATCGCGCGACCAATGGCGACCAGTGAGACCGCCTCGCCCGCGTCGATCTGAACCGGATGCGTGACCAGCGGATCACCGGATAAGGGATCATCCCCGGCCTTGAAGATCGTCACTTCATACAACCCGGCCTGCCACGGCTCATAACGCGAGTTATCCGCAAAATCAACGCCACCGACTAACAGGTCGCCGTTGAGATAGACATCAATGGCATCATCATCATCGGCGTCGCGTTCGTCATACGCATTAATGACCCGGACTTCCGGCACGCCTTGCTGCTGTTCGGTGAATTCGATCTCGCCACCGATGATCGCCACACTCGCCGTGACCAGGAACACCAACGCCAGCAGGATCGCCACCGGAGACAGCCAGCGAAAACGGGACGGGCTGAAGTGTTCCACGCGTTCCGCGCCCAGGAGCATGATCACAAACAGGAAAAGCACCATGATGGCCCCGGCATAAACGGTGATTTGCACCATCGCCAGGAAGGGGGCATTCAGCATCAGGAAGAAAAACGCGATACAGGCGAGGTTGAGGATCAAAAACAGCGCGCTGTATATCGCGTTCTCGCTGATGAGCATCATCGCAGCCGAAACAACTGCGATCACTCCAATAATCACAAATAGCGTTAGTTCCATGGAACTTGCCGTCCTATGGTGTTGACCAGTGAAAATCTCATGCAGTGTAGCGCAAGTTAACGGGCAAACCCAGTACCCGTGTCCAGCGGGTTTGCCCTGGTGCGGCTAAACCGTTTACTTCGGGTCTGCCATTTCCGGGATCGAACGGGTGAATTTACCCGGTTCGGTCTGCCGGGGCGTGCCATCCATCCCGGTAGGCGGCGGATCGATCAACATGTCCTTAGTATAGATCGCGTCCCGGCGATCATGAAAGCTCAGACGGTACTCGTGCTCCAACACAATCGCCTCAGTGGGACAGGCATCCTCGCAGTACCCGCAGAAGATGCAGCGCAGCATGTTGATCTCATAGGTTTTAGCATAACGCTCGCCGGGGCTGTAGCGTTCTTCATCAGTGTTCTCAGCGGCCTCGACCCAGATCGCATCTGCCGGGCAGGCTGCCGCGCACAGCGAACAACCAATGCACTTCTCCAGGCCGTTATCATAACGCTTGAGCGCATGACGACCTTTAAAACGCTCGCGGACCGGGCGAACTTCTTCCGGGTACTCAATCGTCACCGGGCCTTCCAGCACATGCTTGATGGTCGTTGCAAAACCACGAATGAGATTCATAACAGACTCTACCTACCCTGCACTATCATCATCGGTATTATCACGGTTGCGCATGGGGATGCTCAACAGCCGGTCCAGCGCGCGGACAGCCAGCGTACCTGCCCCACCACCGGACAGCGAAACAACTTCCACGCGGCTTGTGGATCCCACTTCGGGCTTGCGGCCCGCACGGTGCAGCCACAGCGCGGTGATCAGCAGAAAACCAATCCAGCCCGCGACCACCAGCGCCGTATATCCGGCGGCGCTGATTTCCGTTTCCAGCACCACCAGCACGGAAGTCCACGCCACCGCCACCAGCGCCAGCGGCAGCATAACTTTCCACCCCAGTGCCATCAGGCGGTCGTAGCGAATGCGTGGCAGCGTGCCGCGAATCCAGATCATGACCACCAGCAGCACGACCACCTTAAGACCGAAGACAATCGGCCCCAGGATCGGGAACTGGTCCACGAACAGGAAGTGGTAGCCGCCGAAGTACAGCGCCGCACCAATCACGCTGACTGCGATCATACCGATGTATTCTGCCAGGAAAAACAGCGCGAACTTCATACCGCTGTATTCTGCGTGATACCCGGCGGCGAGTTCCTGCTCAGCTTCGGGCAGGTCAAACGGCGCGCGGTTGACTTCCGCCAGCAGCGCAACCGCC
>CAZMNL010000208.1:0-5777 GCA_964567525.1 uncultured Anaerolineaceae bacterium | reverse complement strand
TGAGCGTACTGCCCCTCGGCTCCCTTGGCCTGGGTCTCGCCGGCCGAGGCCACGGCGACCAGGAGTTGGTAGGCGAGAGCGGAGGAGTGGTACTCTCCGGCGATGCTGAGATCGCGCAGCGCGGCGCGTAGTTCAGCCTGTTCCTCAGCGCTTTGCAGCAGCCCTTCCAGCGACGCCGCGCGGTCAGGTTCGGACTCCGAGAGTTCGTCCTGCGGGTGGCGGTGCTGCTCGCGGTAGAAGTCGGCCACGCGCGCCGCCGCGATGCGGTACAGCCACGCCTCGAAGGGCGCGCCGTTCAGCCGGTACTGCGGCAGCCCCTCGACCATGCGCAGGAATACTTCGGCGGTCAGGTCATCAGCAGTCGCGGGCGTCGGCACGCGGTAGCTGATGTAGCGGTAGATCGCCTGCACATGCCGCCGGTACAGAGCGGCGATTGCATCACGGTCGCCGTCACACGCGCGGCGAATCAGGGGGATGGGGTCATAGTCTGGCATACTTCGATTATGCCACAGCCTACGCCCGGACTCCAACCCTACGCTTGTACGGGGAGGGCAATCGCTTCAAATATAGGAACTGGCCTCACCCCCCTAAAATCCCCGCGTATGCTGCGCATACGTCCTCCATTCGAAATGGAGAGGGGGACTTTCAGGCGCATGACACCCAGATTCCCCCCTCTCTAGCTTTGCTGGAGAGGGGGGCCAGGGGGGTGAGGCCGTTTTACCAGCACCCAAAACATTTTGAAGCGATTGCCCTTCTTGTACGGGTGCATTTTCTGACAGTACGTTCACAATTGATACCGTCCGCGCGCCGCGAAGGTCGCGCGCGGGTGGGATGTAGTACTTCTTGAACCAGTACGCGCGATTATTGTGTTAAAGCCCGCTTTCACTAGAAGTCGAAAGCGGGCCAGCGAACAACCGTGAAGATACAGTGCATGATCAGCCTGTCTTGTTGATCACCTGGGCGGCTTGAGCCCCCACCGCTACAGAAACATCGTTCGAAATCTGGTTTACCGGCGGGGCCGGTGGTTCTGTTTCGGAGTTCTCGCCCTGTGTTTTTTCGCTGACTTCCTGCCGGGCAGCGAGCAGTAGCGGTTCGATATGATCTTCGGCCTCTTCGATTTGTTCTTCCAGGTCGGCGTCCATTTCAGTTTTGAAGACTTTCGCCCAAAACGTCACGGCTTCCTCGTCGCCATCCTTGGGTAGTGTTACCTGAAATACGATGCTTTTCGGGCCGTTGGGATCAGCGGGGTTGGCGGGAACAAACTCGATGGTGTTGCGAGAAACGACAAAACCGCGCCCATCCAGATCGCCCAGCACATCGCCAAGTCCATAGGGTTGAGGCTCGTCACCGAATGCCGGTGGGACGTAAGAATTGAAACGTTCAGCAATCTGGTCAAAGCCCAGGTAACACGTGAGCTTGCGTTGGACCAATGTACTCTGCACGCTACTGCGCGGTTTGATACGTGCCACGCCATCCAGGATCGCACCCAGGCCGCCCGGACCGTCCACCGACAACTGATTCACTTTTCTGTCGTAAGCAAAATCAGAAAACATGCCGACGGTGTAATTATGTTCTTTTAGCTCTTGCAGCGACGCCGCTTCAACCACGGCGTATGAGTAGCCTGCATCAGCGATCAACTTTTTGACGTGTTCGGTGTGTAAGGCCCCCACGATAATCGGCATTGGTGTGTTATCCTGGGGAATCGAATCCAGCGCTTTATTCACCATTGTGACTGAGCGATTGGAGGCCAGCGTATAAAATTCGCGTTCCTCTTCTAATCCTGCTTTCAGGTCATCGAAGTCACTGTAATCATTGAACCTCAATTCCTCAGCCTTGTTCGCGATCTCGTCAAGCACGTCCAGCAATTCTTCAACTGACTTGGGATTGGAGATCGTCTCATAGCGGGCAGCTGACCAGGAATCAAAGCTGAAGCAGTATTCCAGGAAAGCATCGACGCCTTCGGTATTCATGATCTGGTTGGCTTCCTGCTGTTCCGCGTCGCTCATCTTCATGAACGAGAAGTACACCAGGTACAACAGCGATGCATTACTTGAAAGCGTGGCCTTGTGGTTGTCTTCGTACTCTTTTTCGTTTTCGATCCCAAATACCTGCACGCCAGGATTGACCAGTGCAATGAATTCAGCGTTGTTGATCTCCCCTTCAACCAACTGCCGCACAGCAACACCGGCGCGCTCGACGTCATTCGTAGGCCAATCGTGATACCATGACACGTCAATTGGTTCGAAAGCCCCTTCCAGACCAATCAGATTGACGCCGTAGTGAAAGTGCAGGCGTTGCAACATAAGCGCGATTTCTACTTGGCCCAGGATAGACGCGTGGTTCTCTTGAAAAATAATAATCGGGTTTTGTGATCCGTTGTCTTTAACTTCGACCACTACCCCGACATCGCGAGCGATATCATCCATCATCGCTTTCAAGTCACCTTCAGCGTTGGCTGGAGGGGTCACAACCACATTGGAGAAACTGGAAACCAACAGGGTCAGTATAGCCAGCAGTACCAGAAACTTACGGTAGTTTGAAATCATTGCCGTGCCTCCTCATCGCATTACAAACACGGTCACTGCCCAATCTTTGTGTCAAGGTAGCGTAATGCTTTTTCAATTCCTCGCAATGACCATGCCCGCGCTTCATTGTCTGGTTGTAGCTCTTCCCAGGCATTCAGGTCGAGCAGTGCGGACCGCGCTTCAGCCAGATTGAGTTCCCCCATACTTAGCGCAATCCAATGTTTAACCGTAGCATCGGATTCCTGGCGATAGAGCCTTACGAGTACACCCAACGCTCTTGGATGGTGGGTTCTACCAATTTCTCGAACTGCGCGTTGGCGTTCCGACGGGCTACCTGTAGACAATGTCTGGATCAACAGATTGAGGTGGTCCAGGCCCTTAACAGCAGCGGGGTTAACTACTTTGAGCAATTTTATGGGGGCGTCGGCAGCAAACCAGTCGAGCCATTGGAGACTCGATAAGCTAGGTGGAATTCTGCATTTAGCATCAAGCCGCAATGGTACCAGGAAGATCATGCCTTCGGGATAATAATCCAGTCTTTTCAGTCCATCTTTGAACTCCTTCTGCACATAGCCGATTTTGTTAACTGAAAGGGAGGACAGGCAGGCGATGAAATAACGCGAGTTGTTAATGGCCTGTTCGATTTCTTGCTCCCAGTTCTGTCCAGGCAGCAGTTTTTCAACATCCATCCATGGGTTGCATCCACTTAACTTGAGAAAGTAGTATATTTCCGACACAACGTTCTGATCTTCACGCGCATAACTGAGGAAAATTTGAGAAAGTGAAGTATTCATTGTTGATTATGTAACTCTTTATTTATATCAGCATCTAGTCATTAGCTACAGTCTCAGTATATAACGACCTTAATTCTGAAAGCAACTCACCCAGTTGGATCGATAGAAAAGTAATGGACGGCTCGGAAAAGCCGCCCTCGCAGATACCAACAAACCCCATAGTTCCGCCGCGAAGGTCGCGCGCGGGGGTTAGTTCGCCATCTTGAGCGAGCCGCAGTCCGCGCCGCCGGTGATGCGCAATTCCAGCGTGACGCGCGTGCCCTCGCTGAAGCGCTGCCATTTCTCGAAGGAGTCCACCTCGCAGGTGTGGCGCTTGCCGCCGTCCTGCTGCACCACGACGGTATAGGTTTCGTGCTGTTTACCGGCGCGCTCCTGCCCGTACCGGCCCACACCTGCCGCTAAGGTGTAGGTGGGCCAGTAGGGTTCGGGGGCGGTCCAGCGCCCCTCGGCTTTGACCCGACGCTCAAAGTCCCAGCGGTCCACGCGGTAGGTACACCACTGGTCATAGACGGGCCGATCCTCGTAAACCGGCACACTGCGACACTCACGCTTGAAGCTTCCGTCACCCTGCGGCCTGTCGGAGCATTCCTCGCGCGAGCCGACCTGGACTTTTTCGGTCCCACGCTGGCGGCGGTCACACGTTTTGTTATAGGCATCACCGGGGACCTGTTCATCCCACCCCTGATCGGAACGCACCTCGAACGACTCGATCTCGATGGTGCGTTCCCAGGTCATATCGACGACCTGCGCGGTGGTCGTTTCGCGGTAGGTCACGACGTAGATGATCCCGGCGATGACCGCGATGGCTGCCGCGATGCCGATGATCGCAAACCAGATGCCGCGCTTGAGTCCCAGGAAGGTCGGCCCCGGTTCGGCATCCTGAACGCGCGCCATCTCCGCCTCGAACTCGTCCTTCACCACGTCGCGCCGGGTGTCGGCTTCCGCGCGGCCCGTGCCGATATCGCGCGCCGCTTGCAGCGCGGCGGAGTCCGCGCCGCTGAGGTCCGCGCCGCACTCCGAGCAGAACGCGCTGGCGGCGCTGTTGGGCTGTGCGCACGCGGGGCACAGCTTATCCGCGCCGACGAACTTGTGATCCTCGACCGCGATCATGTCCGCTTCGGCAGGCAGGTAGCGCCGTTCCGGGTCCTGGGCCGCGCCACAGTTGGGGCAGTGGCGGTGAGTCAGGCCGAGCAGTTTTTCCGTGCCGCAGAACTTACAGTCCCACAGCATTTGATACGTGCCTGCGCCGTGTCGTTTGCCGGGGGGCGCGTTGGATTCCGGGTTGCCGATCATGTATTGTTCCTCACGTCAAAACCGTACTCTGCCGCCAAGATTACAGCACCGCGCGCAGCGCCGCAAGCGGTTCGATGTGCGCGGGACTCAGGCGGCGTCCGCGTGTCGGGCGGGGACCAGATGCCGGTCAGCGGTAATAATCCCGTCCGCGATCAGGTCGTCGATCAGGGCGATGATCGCCTGTTCGCCGCCGTCTTGCATCACGGCGTGCAGATGCGGCAGGTCGTGATCCTGCCCCAAGCGCCATGCCAGGTGATACACGAACGCCCGTTTTCCAAACGCATGAGGATCAGGACCATTCCAATCGACCGGCTCGCCGGTTTCGCGGTGTTTGAGTTCGCAGCCGCCACCGTGAAAGTGAAAGCGCCAGTGTTGGCCCCATTCCCCGACCTGCGGGGTCTTATCATGCCACCCGGCGACCCCGTCTTTAAGGTCAGCAGGCGAGACTCCCTGCTCGATCACCGCACGGACGGTTAACTGCTGGCGTCCCATGAAGACCGTCAGGGCTTCGTAGAGTTCGTTATACACTGCTGCTTTATCGGTCAGGCGTTGCATAATACTACTCCCACTTCACATCATCCCATGTTTTTGCAAACGGTACGTCTCGGTTCTGTTCCAGATAATCATGATGATAATCAAATTCTACCGGAATTGTGATTTTTGCCAGTCGCGCAGCCACAAAGCGATGATGACCCTGCGTGATTACGGTACCGTTCAACCCCACTGCTATAGCCATTGGTTGTTCGTCCTGCATTAATTCCCAGGGAAACTTATCGCTGATCATCTGGCGAGCATAAAAAAGCACAGCAGCCTTGTCAAGCCACTCTTGCCCCGGCAAGATTTCAGTTTCACCGACGATATCAGCAGGCGTTACGTCGTCAGGAATCGCCAATTCGTCGTTGGCCAATTTTACCCCTCCAAAGCCCCGCGCAGCGCCGCAAGACGATCCTCCCACGCGGCGAGGCGTTTCTTTTTCGCGTTCTCGCGCAGAATCCAGGTCACGTCGGCGTCACCCCACTGCGCCCAGGCGTGCATCTGCGCGAAGCCCGGCTCCGGCGCGGCGGCGACGACCACGCTCACCGTGTAGCCGAGCGCCTGCCGCAGCGTGCGCACGTCGTCCGCGCCCCGCACGGAGTCCGGCAAGCGGCGCAGATACGCCAACGCC
>CAZMNL010000207.1:0-5823 GCA_964567525.1 uncultured Anaerolineaceae bacterium | reverse complement strand
GGTGCACAAACGAGCGAAGCGAGGCCGCCCCTTGAGGGGGCCGGGGGGGGGGAGGTTTCGCGCGACTAATCCTCCCCGTGCGGGTTCTGCGGCACGGAGGGCATATCGCTGCCGGACCAGCCTTCGGGCGGTTGGACGGTGGCGTTATTCGTGCCCGCGATGAACGCTTCGGTATTGTTGCGCGCGATGTCGTCCGCGACCTGCACGGGCGGCGACTTCATGAAGTAGCTGGACGGCGCTTCGAGCGTGCCGGTCAGCCCGCGATCCAGCCCGATCTTGGCGCAGCGCACCGCGTCGATGATCACGCCCGCGCTGTTGGGGCTGTCCCACACTTCCAGCTTACATTCGATGTTCAGCGGCACGTCACCAAACGCCGAGCCTTCCAGCCGGATGTGCGCCCACTTGCGATCCGTGAGCCAGGGCACGTAGTCGCTGGGGCCAATGTAGACGTTGTCGGGGTCCATCTCGTAAGGTAGCTGGCTGGTGACGGCGTTGGTCTTGGAGATTTTTTTGCTCTCCAGGCGTTCGCGTTCCAGCATGTTGTAAAAGTCCATGTTGCCGCCGACGTTCAACTGGCTGGTGCGTTCCAGGCGAATACCGCGATCATTGAACAGGTTGGTCAGCACGCGGTGCAGGATCGTCGCGCCCACCTGTGACTTGATATCGTCGCCGATCAGCGGCAGGCCGCGCTTGACGAAACGCTTCTGCCAGTACGGTTCGCGCGCGATGAACACCGGGATCGCGTTGATGAACGCGCAGCCCGCATCAAGCACCTGCTCGACGTACCACTTGGTGGCTTGCTCGCTGCCCACCGGCAGATAGTTCACCACCACGTCGGTTTGGGTGTCCTTGAGAATCTGCACGATATCGGCGGTGTGGCCGGGCGCTTTGGTGATCTTCTGCTTCAGATACTTACCCAGCCCGTCATGCGTCATCCCGCGCACGACCTCGACGCCCAGGTGCGGCACGTCGGCGAACTTGATCGTGTTGTTCTGCCCGCTCCAGATCGCCTGGGACAGGTCCTTGCCAACCTTCTCGGCGTCGATGTCAATCGCGGCGCTGAACTCGATATCACTGATGTGATAATCGCCCAACTGCACATGCATCAGGCCGGGGACCTGCTCGCCGAGTTTGGCGTTTTGGTAATAGTGTACCCCCTGGATCAGGGAATTGGCGCAGTTGCCTACGCCGATAATTGCGACGCGTACTTTATTTCCCACAAGAAACCTCCACTGTAGTCCGAATGGGTTAGTGCGTGGTTGGCCGGAACCGCGCCCGGCGAGGGACTTCGCCAGCGCGCGCGGGGTCAACAGTCGGTATTATTCCGGCGGGAGAGTGTACCGCTAGCGCCGGGAAAACACCAGACTCATTTTTTTGGGGGGGGGCGAGGTGACGCCCGCGCCGCGTTCAGTGTTGCGAGTCGTCACCGGTCCACGTAATCGGGACGCGGTGCGGGTCGCGCGTGTTGTATTCCAGCAGGCGCGTCATGACGTTGTGCAGCGCGCGCGTGTATCGCGTGGCGTCGGTGAAGTCTTCCGGGCGGCGGGTGTGCAGCGGTGCGGGCACGTGGCACGTCGCCGCCACCACCGGCAGCACCGGGCGGTACGCTTCCAGGTAGGACTGCCACGCCGCATTCACCGCCGGGGATTCCAGCGCCTCCGGCGAAAGGATCACGATCATCATGGTCGAGTCGTTGAGCGCCTGTGCGATGCTGCGCACCCAGTGGCGACCCGGTCGCGCGTTGCGCACATCCAGCCACACCTGCGCGCCGAATGCCGCCAGGTCCTGCGCGATCTGTTCGGCGAAAGCCTGGTCCGGGCTGGCGTAGTTGATAAAAATCTGGTGCATGTGCATTAATCCCGCTTTCCTGACATACCGGCATGTGCTGTAGAGGCTAAGTGTTAGAAGCCGATTTGTTTTTCATTGTAGTAGGGATTAGTTACACTTCGCATTAAAACGCCATAAATTCGTAGATTTTTCACAAATCGCCGCCCGGCCCCGCTACAGGTCGCGCGTGTCCACGTAGATCGGCGTGTCCTGCCACTCCGGTTGCCAGTCGGGATTCAGCGATTTGAACACCAGCCAGTAATCCATCTGGCGATCCGCTTCAGCGAACAGGAAGTTCGGCACACGGTCCATGCGGTCCAGCAGCAGCGTGAGCTTGCTCACGTGGTCGGTCACGGCGATATCGCGCAGGTTGTCGAAGATCGCGCGCAGCAGCGCCGGGTTATGAATGCCCACCTCGTCAAAGATGCGCAGGCTCTTGTTCTGCATGGTGTGCAGTTCATCCTCGGACGGGAACGGTTCGTCGGCGGGCCACTGCTGAAAAACGTAGGTCTGGTCGAAGATGCTCATTCCGGCAAACTGCGTGTTGCCCATGTCAATCGTCCAGCGCTCGAAACCGAAGTCGTTGACGCGCTCGGCCACATCCGGCACGTACAGATCGCGGGAACTGTGGACCGCTTCGATCAGGTCGTGGTCACTGGTGAAATCATCCGCGTGGCGCGGCATGTATTCCGGGAAATCCACCGCCGGGAAGGGCTGGAAGCTGAGCATGATGAGCTGTCTCATGCGGTCGTAGCCGAGCTTGTCGAACAGGCGCAGCGAAGGCACGTTGGAAGTCACGATCAGCGCGTAGACGCCGTCCACCTCGCGGTCCCACAGGTAATCATCGACGGCCTCTACCAGCCGCGTGCCGATGCCCTGCCGCCGCACGTGCGGGTGCGCGCGCAGGTCGAAGACATAGCCCAGCGACACCGCGCGCCCGCCGATATGCGTGCGCTTGACAGCAATCGCCACGCAGCCAACGACCTGCCCCTCGTGCTCGGCGACGAGCAGTTGGTGATCGGTGAACAGCGCGGCGCGGTCGATGAAGCGCCGCCGGAAATGCACAAACGGTTCGGGCAATCCGCGCGGGCTGAGCCGTTCGAGGTACATCAGCGCGGGATCGTCCTCAGGATGATAATAGCGAATGATCATATTTTTTGACCGGATGCAGCAGGCTGAGGGCAGCCTGCACCCTACACGATCAAATCTTAATACAAAATCAATGTTAAAGATAGTTGTTGCACAGACACAAACGTAATACCAACTATCAGCCAACATTGAACCAACGAGCGTGATGCTTTGACAACACTACCTGAACAATTCGCAAATCCGCCGATAACCTATATAATATTGAAGTCGAGCGTATGCACGACTTATTGTACAATATCCTTGACATTCGCGTCGTGAATGCGGTCATCATGCCGCCATTACGGTTGACAGCGCTGCCTGGGTGGGCACACAGGCGGTTGAGATCATTATGGCAGAATGCCGGTTTTAGCGTATACTGGTGCTGGTTGAGTGTGGCATGTATCGCTCCGCTCTATGCACGGGGGACGCACCGTGCTGCGCTCGCCGCCCATTGCGGCGGAAACGGTCAGGACCATCTCACCGATTGGAGGTTCAGGCACAATGCCACCGGAGAAAAGCGGTTTTCACTATCCTAACAAGTTTGCTCGCATCACCATTGAAGCCCTGGAAGAGGTCATGGGTAAAAATGGGTTGAATGCGATCCTGCACCTGGCGGACTTGTCCGAATATATCAATAATTATCCACCGGACAATCTGGAAAAAGAATTCGATTTTGCCTACTTCACGGCGCTGTGTATTGCGCTGGAAGAAATGTACGGGCCGCGCGGCGGTCGTGGCCTGGCGCTGCGTGCCGGGCGTGCGACCTTCGCCGATGCGCTGCGCGGGTTTGGCGCGCTGGCCGGTGTGGGCGACCTGGCGTTCAAGGTGCTGCCGCTGGCGGCCAAGCTCAAGATCGGGCTGCCCGCGATGGCGAATATCTTCACACAGTTTTCGGACCAGGTGTCCAATGTGAATGAAGAGTCCGAAAAATACATTTACACGCTGGAACGCTGCCCGATGTGTTGGAACCGCAAAGCCGACCGCCTGGTTTGCTATGTGGGACAGGGCTTGCTCCAGGAAGGGTTACGCTGGGTGTCCGGCGGCCACGAATTCAAAGTCGATCTGGCGACGTGTATCGCCAAAGGCGACGACATAGGCCGCTACTACATTTACAAGGACCCCATCGACTAGTACCGCACGGCAGAAGTCCTACACCAGTTGTAGGGGCGGGTTTCCAAACCCGCCCAGGGCGACTTTAGAAAGCTGCCCCTACAAAAACCGCAGGGTTATTTCCGCCAGGCTGTACTAGGACGTGCCCACTACCCCGCCGGGATACCGGCGGAGACGCGCGCCTGAAACCAACCCCTATCACCGCCTGATCCGTGTGCGCGGTGCGGGACTGAACCGCGCACAGTACGGTGTTTGCCGCGCCTGCACCGAATCGCAAACGCCCCCATCGAATGCTCCGGGGGCTTTTTGCGTTTGTCTCGCTGTTCAAACCTGGGAATACGCGGTCTAGATCGCGGTGCGCACGTAGGCCAGCGCCTCGCCGAGCGTGGTGAAAATCGGGATATCAATACCGAACTCTTCCCCGATACGCCGCGTACCGACCGCGATCAGCGGGTGGGTTCCCACCGCGACCGTGTACATACGCGGGTCGGTGATCCCGCCGGGGAAGTTCTGGCGCAGGTGGCTGAGCAGCAGCAGCAGGTCGGCATGTTCGATCTGCGGTGCGACCAGGTGCAGAATGCGATACAGCGATCCGCCGGTTTCGTCCGCAATGCGTACACATTGTTCATTGAACGCTTCGAGATCGGAGAAATGCTGGGTGAGGGGGAGGTCAAAACCGGCGACGATGATCGGTTCATCCGGCAAACGGGTGATGATAAAGGACATGGTGGGTATTTCCTACCGGCACAACGTGCTGAGCAGATGCGGGTGCATTAACTGCGATGCACTAATTGACTTTACACTAATTTTAACACAATGAATCGATCCATACGATGCTTTTAATTTGCTGTGACAGTACCCTGACATAACCTAAAAATGTGCATGCCGCGCGCGGCGCAGCGCCGCCGGAATGGGGCAGATGACCCATCCCTGATGCGCCATGTGGGGCATGTTAAAGGCCGGCGCGCGTGGTATTCTGCACGTAGTGTCGTTTTCAGGGGTCGGACTGGCGGCGCTGCCAGGTGCGCATCAGCAGCAGAAACATGATGATGTCCACCACCGTATGCGCGGCTATCGCACTCCACAGCCCATCGCGCCAGATCGCCAGCCCGCCGAGCATCAGCCCGGCGACGGTGGCATAGACAAAATATGCGGGGGTCGCGGCGTGCAGCGCGCCAAACAGCACCGATGACAGAACCAAACCCAGGGCTGGCTGCACCGCGCCGCGAAACAGGATTTCTTCCGGTATCCCGGCCAGCAGCCCCAGGATCACGGCATGATGCCAGCGCAGCGCGCGCATATCGAGCATCCGCAGCAGCATCCGTTCGAGTCGTTTCAGCGAGGGGATTTGTGTGGTAATCAACGCCGCCACCAGCGCGAACACGCTGCCCGCCACAATGCCGATCAGCAGGTCGGCGGCCCAGGCCGAACTGGGGAACCACTCGCTCAGCGGGCGGCCCCGGATAATAATTGTCCACACCCACGCCACGCTGATCATGCCCACGCCGAACACCGTCCCGTATCCGACCAGGATACGCGGGTGCAGGCGCGGGAACGGCGCAGATTCCGACAGGGGAAATAGCTGTTGGCCGGTTTCTGGCGCGGCGCTGTCCGGTGCAGCGGTCCCGGTATCCTGCGCGAGGGCCTCATCTGCTTCGGGCCGCAGTGAGCCTGACGGTTCGTAAAGCGCCAGCAGCATCCAGGGGGCAGGGTAAACGCTCATGATCTACTCAGGTTATTTATATGCGATTCTAACGG
>CAZMNL010000206.1:0-5834 GCA_964567525.1 uncultured Anaerolineaceae bacterium | reverse complement strand
CGGCTTCAGCGTCGGTCACTTCGGCGTCTTCGGCTTCGGCTTCATCCTCAACCTGTACGGTCGGTGTCGCTTCTTGAGCGTCACCCGAGTCGTCATCGTCGTCGCCACCGCACGCAGTGAGCACCAGCATCATTGCCAGCGCCAACACGAACAACAGCCCGAACAGGCGTCTTTTCTTTGACATGCTTGTTTTCTCCTCACTAAAAACGAAAAACAGTGTGATACTCCAACTGGTGTGGACGGACACTAAGTAAGTGCCCCCTTATAATACTACGGGAAGGAAAAAACGGGTAAAAGTGCTATCGTGCAAACCGCATAAATTGATTGGGGTGTGGCTATTTTAGATTGCAAAAAATGCGCGAGACAAACGACAATCAGATCCTGAAAACAGGTGAAAACTGTCAGGATAGAAACGATGTCTCCCACAAGTGAGAGTATGCCGGAAAACGTGCGCAGCCAAGTGGAAACTTTATTGATGTGGGGGTGCATGTAGCTTGCGGGTGCGTTGTTCCCTTGCTCCACAGGTTTCGATGGCCGCTTCGTCAATAATCGTACTCACCGCGTCAAAACTCACTTGTTCACAAAACTGGCTCTCCGCCTCACTCAGGCGTATACTGTAGGGCATTGACAGGGTGCGTGCAAAAGTTGTCAGGCAAAGTTATTGGCGCTGTTCACCTCACCCCACCCCCCTCTCCACACTCTGGAGAGCGGGAGTAGGTGGCAGCAAAGCCAATTCGCCAACAACATCTTATACTTTGTCACTAGAGGAGCTGTAAGGGCAGTACCTGGCGCGTGCAATGAACCCCTTCAATGGGTTTCCAACCAGCGTAGTCGATAGGTTTGAACCGTCGGCGAAGCGAACTTTTGGTTCGCGCGAACCGGACTCGTTTCGTATCACCACACCCGGTCGCCGTTGGTCTTTCGCTAATCGCTTACCGCTTATTTTCAGGGGGAGGAGCCAACAACTGATGAAAGTTAAGCTTGGTCTGGCCCAGACGGGGCCGAAACTGGGCGACATCAACGCCAACCGGCAGCGCCACCTGGACCTGATCGCGGAAGCGGCGGGAGAGGGTGTGCAACTGCTGCTGTTCCCTGAACTCTCGCTGACGGGCTATAACCTGCAAGACCTGGTGTACGAACTGGCGCTGCGGCCTCATGCCGACGACCCGACCTTCGGGCCGCTGCTGGAGGCCAGCCGCGCGCATGACATGGATATCACCGTCGGGTTCGTGGAAGAGGACCGCCGCCACCGCTTTTATATCGCGCAGGCGTATCTGAGCCGGGGCGAGATCGTCCACATGCATCGTAAAGTGTATCTGCCCACCTACGGCCTGTTCGACGAGGGGCGTTACTTCGCGTGGGGCGACAGCGTGCGCGCGTTCGAAACGCGCTTCGGGCGCGTTGGGATGCTGATTTGCGAGGACTTCTGGCACGCTTCGCCGCCTTACCTGCTGTGGATCGACGGTGCGGATATGCTGCTGCTGCACAGCGCGAGTCCCGGTCGCGGGCTGGACGAGGGGCCGGTGCTGAGCAGCGCACGCTGGGTCGAGCGCATGAATCACGCCTACGCCGGGCTGTTCACCAACTACGTGATCCACTGTAACCGCGTGGGCTTCGAGTACGGTTTGAACTTCTGGGGCGGCAGCACCGTCGCGGACCCGAACGGCGAATTCATCCTGCACGGGCCGTACTTCGAAGAGGCGCTGTTGGTGCAGGAGATCGACCTCAACCAGCTACATCGCACGCGCAGCCGTCTACCGCTGCTGCGCGACGAACGTACCGGCCTGATGCAGCGCGAACTGGCGCGCATCCTGCGCGAGTCGGTGGGCGGTGGGCGCTAACCCGAAGCCGCGACGTGCAGCGGGTCGTCAAGCTGTACGTAAAACAGCCACCCGCCGTTGAAGTACCAGCGCTCCGCGATCTGATCCTGGTGCGCCTGTATCCACATGAAAAGCGCGTCCTCGGACTCCGCGAACGGGTCGTGTTCGGGCATTCGCCCGGTGCGGTGAATGTGATCGTACTGCGTATCGACCAGCACCCACAGCGCGGAAAACGTGTGCGGGCCGGTGGCGTTGTTCAGTTCAAGCACCGGGCCGGATAGCGTTTCCTGGGCTGTGGCGTGTACGGCTTCCAGCGCAGCGGGATCGCTGGCGTAACGTTCCAGGATCGAGAAATACTTGGGCAGCACAATGCCCTCGCCGGGCTGGTGCGCGCGTTCAATGTGGTGGACCACCGCCCGCCAATCGGTACGGATGTGATCGTCACGCGCAAACTCGCGTACCAGGTTCGCGCCGATCACGGCCAGCAGTACGATCAACGCCGCCTGTCCTGCTGTGCGCGGCAGGTGGTGCAGCCCCCAGACTAACATGATCACTACCCCCGGCAGGATGATGGCGAAGTAGCGGTCAACGTACATGGGCCGCACTGTGACCGAGATCGCAAACACCAGCAGCAGCGGCAGCCAGAGCAGCAGCAGCCAGTAAACGCGCTGCGGATCGCCGCGATAATGCCGCAGCACCGCCACGCTGCCCCACAGCATCAGCGCAATCGCCAGCGCTGCCCCCGCCCCCATCGTCCAGGGCGCGTCAAGCGGGTAGCCGATGGACAGGTTCCACAGCGTCAGGGGGAGGTCCGCCAGCCGCGTATCCGAAATCCAATCGGCCTCAATGGCGACAGCGGGTTGCAGCGCGTGGTACACCACCCACGCCAGCATCAGCGATCCGGCGACGGCCTGCACCGCCACCCAGCGCCAGAAACGCCCCCGGTCATCCCGCAGGTAAAGCGCCAGCATCACGAACTGCACGACCGGCAGCAGCAGCAGGAAAAAGTGCGTCTGGTACGCGGCAATGCTGGCAATGCCAAAGGCCAGCCACGCGCGCCACGTGGGTTTACCGGTCAGCACGCGCAGGAACAGGTACGAGACGAGCAGACTCATCACGACCACCAGCGGATACGCGCGCGCCGTGCGCGACATCCAGATGTGGTAGGGGTTGAGCGCCAGCAGCAGCCCGGCCCATAGTGCCAGGCGCGGCGCGCGGTACAACCGGCGCAGGATGCCGATCATCAGCGCCATGCCCACCATGCCAATCAGCACGTTTGGATAGCGCAGCAGCAGATCGTCATGTGTGGGAAATGGCAGCAGCACCATATAGTACAGCGGTGTCTGGTTGGCAAAGCCGCCGAGCTTATCGATCAGCTCCGGCAGCGAACTGTCAGCCCGCCGGGAAGTCAGGAATTCGTCGGCCCACAGGCCGCCCACGTCCAGGTCCCCCAGCCGGACCCCGGTTCCCAGCAGCAGGATCAGCGCCGCGAGCAGGACCACCCCCGCATGGTTCGAACGTGCTTGCATGTCAGTTCCCCCTCAAACGGAATCAGTCAACCTGATCATTGAGTTTTTCATACTGCGCGACTTCTTCAGCGGTCTATACCACGTCAACACGCCGGACGGCTTGCGTGGCAATGTGGGTGTACTGTACAGGGCTGGCCCAATAACAGGTCTGGCAGGTCATGATTGATTTTTGGGGCTGGTTGGGGCAATGCTCACATGTCCAGGACTTGGCGCGGTTACACGCCCCGCACAGCAGCATGAAGTCCCCCGCAGAGTGCGCCGCACGGTTGGCATCACCTGCAATTTCATAGGGGACCCGGTGATCAACTTGCAGATAGTTGGTGTCATATTCTTCGAGGCAGATGGCGCAGCGCGGCCTGTTTTGCTCTATGAGTTCCGTTTTTACCTGTTTGGGGATCGTTTTTCTGCCACCCAGCTTGCCGTATTCCACATCGGATGGATCGCCGAACCTGTAAGCGGCGATTTGCCTGCCGTCGCTGTCCTCAACCAGAAACGTCACGAGTGGAACGCCCTGTTCGCGCACATCACGCGCGGCGCGCGGCGGATGGTTATATCCGTATTGTTCTTTGAGTTCTTCGGTGGTGATATAGCCGTGTTGCAGAATATGATCGATCACGACACGCGCGCGCTTGCCGGTGATCCGCGCCAAAAACGCCAGAAATTCAGCAGGCCATTGATCAGGTGTCATCAATACTAAGTCCAGAGTTGAAGCTGCTGCCCGGATAGTGAGACAGTATCCAGCCGCGCCTGCAATGCCGATGAGAGATACAACGATTCTACCGTGATTTTGTGATGTCCGTTCAAGGTAGCCTGTGATGATCGGCCCGCATGCAGTTCAATTTTCTTGAGCTTCAACGCCGCAGGCAGCGGGTGTCCATATTCGGTATCACCACTTTTGCCGTCATAGCTCACCAGATAAGACAGGTTTCGTTTATTCAACTCGTGCAAAACCGCCGTCAAGGACTCAAAGCTGGGACCTTGCAGATAGCGCGAGTCTTGTGTCGTCACCACGCCCTGATAAGGCGGGTCCATATAAATCACGTCTTGTGGGTTGGCTTCCTGTAAAATTTCGCGGTAATCCACCGCAGAGAGCGTAGTTTTGCCCTGTAACAACGCCGCCGCGCGCATGATATTCTGCCGCATACGATCCGGGTGCATACCCCGGCGGCGGTTGTCAGGACTCTGGTTGAATTCACCCTGGGCATTGTAACGCACGGATGCTTTGACGCAGCGTGCTAACAGGTAGAGCAAATCGGCGGGATCATGTGCCCGGTTGAAACGTTCGCGGACGGCGAAATAGAAGGCTTTTTCATCGCCGCTTTGCGCGTGCCAGAGCTTTTCGTAAGCATCTGCGAGCGCTGCGGGCCGGTGGATGATCTGTTCCCACAAGGCTATCAGCGGGGCATTGACATCGTTCAGCCAGAACTGCTGAACACGTCGGGCGGCGGCGGCGCGCAGCGTCACCGCCCCTGATCCGGTGAATGGCTCAATCAAACGCGGCGTATCAGTGGGAAACAGGGCCACAATATCGCGGGCCAGTTTGCGTTTACTTCCCTGATAGGGGAATGGCTGCGGAACGCTCATAGAAAACAGCGCCTATTGAACAAATGGACAGTATCACCCCAAGTATAGGTAGATCAACCTGATTGTACAACATACCCCCCGTCACGGCCCGATCATCGGCAGGGCGGGACGCTGGATCGTGGAAACTACCGGGTCATTGGCCGGGTCACATTCGTAGGGGACCGGGTCCGCGCCCGCGACGGCGAGCGGTTGGGACGGGTTGAACGTGTTCCACGCCAGGCGTGCCAGTTCCGCGATCACCGGCGCGGACTGGTCGAACTCCAGCCAGCCCTTCGCGTAGAGCGTCACCACGAAGACATACGGCGTATCCGGCCCGATCACGATCCCGGCGTCCCCGTGCGTATCGCCGATCCAGCCGTGTTTGTGGATCACGCGCGCGCCCCTGGGCGTGCCCTCTTCCAGGAAGACGCCGACCTCGTTCGCATCCATCGCATAGAGCATCCGGCGGCAGGTCTGCGCGTCGAACGCCTCCGGGTAGCGTTCGACCAGCAAGCCGGTTTCACTCTCGGCGCACTGGTACATGCTCGCCAGCAGCCAGCCCAGGTCGTGCGGCGTGACCTGGTTATAGAGGTCCGGCTGTGTGCGGGCCTGGTCGGCCCCGGTGGTGATCGTCCCGGCATGGGGCGGGTCCTCGTCCGGCAGGACGCGGAACTGCCGCATGATAAACGTGTTGGTCAACCCCAGGCTTTGCAGAAAAGCGGTCACGGCCTGCGTACCGCTGAGCGCGGTCCCGTCGCTGCCGATGCGCTGTAAAAGCCGGTTGGTGGTGATATTCTCACTGCACATCATCGTATCGGCGATCAGCAGCGCGTCATCACTGCTGGGCGGCTGCGGGTTGCGCTGAAAGTACGCCGCCAGGATCGGGATTTTGGTCACGCTCATGCCGCTGAAGGCCATGTCG
>CAZMNL010000205.1:0-5867 GCA_964567525.1 uncultured Anaerolineaceae bacterium | reverse complement strand
GGTGCGAACCCGGTTTACGAACTGCCAGAGGGATCGGGGATCGTCGAGGCGTTGGCAAATGTCGGCACGATTGTGTCGTTTAATCCGTTGGTGGATGAAACCGGTGTTTATGCCGACTATATCCTGCCGGACCGCGTGTACCTGGAAGGCTGGGGGTATGAAGTGGTGAAGCCCGCGTTTCAGGGGATGCCGGTACTCAGCGGACAGCAGCCGGTGGTCGGCCCGCTGTACGATGTGCGCCCGACCGCGGATGTGCTGCTCACAATGGCGCGCGGTATCCCGGCGGCGTCCTCAGCGCTGCCCTGGACCGACGAAGTCGCTTACATTAAAGAGATGGTGATCAGTCTGGGTAAGGGCGCGAACGGCGGCGAGGATGCCGAGGTGCAGTGGGCGCGCTTCCAGCAGCACGGCGGTTGGTGGCCGGAGTCGGTTCCTGAAGCCACCGCGCCCGAACTGGTGTTCTCCGGCCCGGTGGAACTGGGCGAGGCCGCGTATCAGGGTGATGCAGAGGAATATCCTTATTTCCTGCACCCGTATCTCTCCGTACTGCTCAGCGACGGCAGCGGCGCGAATATCCCCTGGTTGCAGGGTGCGCCCGATCCATTGACGACCGTTTCCTGGCAGACGTGGGTGGAGATGAATCCGCAGACGGCGGACGCGCTCGACCTGGAAAACGGTGACGTAGTGGAGATCGAATCCCCGCACGGGTCGATCACCGCCCCCGTATATCTTTTCCCGGCGATCCGCCCTGATACGATAGCCATTCCGTTTGGGCAGGGGCACTCCGCCTTTGGACGTTATGCGAAGGATCGCGGCAAGCACCCGCTGAAGTTGATTGGCGTGGAACTGAGCGCGGATGGTAACAGCCTGGCATGGGCCAATGTGCGCGTCAAGATCAGCAAGGCCGATGAAGACCGCGTGCGACTGGCGATGTTGGAAAGTCATGTTGACGAAGAGGAAGCGGGCGGCGAAATGCATGTCCCGTTCTAAACCGGCCCTGAAGGTCACCCACGACTGACGCTAACGTAAACGACCAGGAGCGAATTATATGTCGGAACAAGCGACAACTGGACACAAATGGACGATGGTAGTCGATCTGGACAAATGCACGGGCTGTCAGGCCTGTGTGGTCGCCTGCCACGCTGAAAACAATGTTCCCATTGCCAGCGAAGACCAGGTGCAGCGGGGCCGCTCGAATCACTGGATTCGCATCGAACGGTACTGGGAAGGCGAATTCCCGAATGTGAAAGCGCGCTTTATCCCGGTGTTTTGCCAGCAGTGCGGTAACGCGCCGTGCGAGCCGGTCTGCCCGGTGTATGCGTCGTATCACAGCGAAGAGGAAAACCTCAACGTGCAGGTCTATAACCGCTGCATCGGTACGCGCTACTGTGGCAACAACTGCCCGTACCGCGTGCGTATCTTCAACTACTTCGCACCGCATTTTGACGAACCGCTTGAGCAGCAGTTGAACCCTGATGTAACTGTGCGCGGGCCGGGCGTGATGGAAAAATGCACGTTCTGCATCCAGCGTATTCGTCGTAAGCGTGAAGATGCGAACGTTGCCGGGCGCGAACTGGAAGACGGTGATATCGTGCCCGCGTGTGCGCAGGCCTGCCCGACGCAAGCGCTGGTGTTCGGCGATAAAAATGACGAACACAGCCGTGTCGCGCAGATGGTCCCCAGCGAACGCCAGTTCAAGCTGCTGGAGGGTCTGGGCACTGAACCGGCAGTTTACTACCTGAAAGGCGGTGAGACGCATGTTGGAGAGTAAAGCGAAAGCGGGTCCTTACTGGCAACAGCAACTCCCCGAAGACGAACATCTGGCTCACCAGGTTGAACACATCCGCGACAAGCACCTGCTGCTTGATCCGCGCCCCCCGGCGGAACTGAACAAGACGGTTCTGGCCGCGATGCAAAAGACCGGGCCGTCGTTCTGGTTGATTGTGACGGCGCTGGGCAGTCTAACAGGGCTGCTGTTTGTGACCTGGTTCATCCAGATCGTGAGCGGCGTGGGCATCACCGGCCTGAACCGCTCGGTGATGTGGGGACCGTATATCGCCAACTTGATCTTTTTCATTGGGATCGGTCACGCCGGGACATTCATCTCAGCGGCGCTGCGCCTGATGCGTATGGACTTCCGCCGACCGGTAGCCCGTGCCGCCGAGATGATCACGCTGTTTGGCCTGGCAGTAGCGGGCCTGTTCCCGATTTTGCATGTCGGGCGTATCTGGAAACTGTTTTATATGCTGCCGATCCCAAACCAGCGGATGCTGTGGCCGAACTTCCGGTCGGCGCTGTTCTGGGACATGATGGCGATCACCACGTATATCCTGGGCAGCACGCTGTTTATGTATGTTGCGCTGGTTCCGGACCTGGCGATGGCGCGCGATCACACAACGGGCTGGCGGCGGCGGCTGTATGGTGCGCTGTCGCTTGGTTGGCGCGGTACGTCTAGCCAGTGGCACCGCCTGGAGGTCCTCAGTAACATCCTGGCGTTTGTGATCATTCCGGTGATGTTCTCAGTGCATACGGGCGTGTCCTGGAACCTGTCGATGTCGATCCAACCGGGTTGGCACAGCTCGATCTTTGGGCCGTTCTTCGTGGTGGGTGCGCTCTATTCGGGTGTAGCTGCGGTGATTATCGTGATGATCCTGGTGCGTAAAGCGATGCGCATGGGCTACTTTATCCGCGAAGAGCACTTTAACGCGATGGGGCTGTTTTTGCTGATCCTGACGCTGGCCTGGATTTACTTCTACTTCGCCGAATGGATCACCAACTGGTACGGCAATTTGCCGCCAGAGGTCGCCATTCAACGACAGTTGACCGGTCCGCTGGCCCCGTTGTTTTACTTAATGTTGTTCTGTAATATCGTTGTGCCGTTGGCGACATTGTGGTCGCGGCGTATCCGCACGAACCTGCCCGCCATGTTCGTGATTGCCCTCTTCATCCAGGTGGGCATGTATATCGAGCGTGTGATCATCGTGGCCGGGATGCTTTCCCGCAGCGAACTGCCCTTCAACTGGGTAGATTACGTACCCCGTGCGCCGGAAATTCTGATCACGATAGGCTCGCTGGCATTCCTGGGCCTGATGTACACGATCTTTACCCGCATCGTACCGATCATTCCGGTCTGGGAAGTCTACGAAGGGCAGGCGATGCAGAGTCCGCGACGGGTGGGACGGGCCGTGCTGCCAACGCGCACGGACGCGCATTAGGAGGGGATCATGGCCGATCTTATGCTGCTTGGTTTGTTTGACAACGTAGAAACGACTGCCGATGTCATCGGCGAAATACATGATGCCGGTGTGAGTGATGATGACATCGAAGTGATGTCCAATGTGCCGTTCCCGGCCAAGTTTTTCGGGCGCAAACCCGCGCGTCTGTGGTTCCTGCCGTTTGTGCTGGGTGGTGCGCTGCTCGGTGCGCTGGCAGCGGCCTTCATCACGGTTGGTACGCCGGAGATTTACCCGATCAACGTCGGCGGGCAGGACCTGACCCCCGTGCCGCCGTCCGCGATCATCTTCTTTGAGTTGATCGCGTTGTTCACTATGTTGGGGGCGTTCATCGGTTTTTTGCTTCAGAACCGGTTCCCCATCCTGGTGCGCGAGATGTACGACGAGAGCATCACGGACGGTTACATCGGTGTGCAGGTGCGGGCCTCAGCAGAGGTCGCTGAACAGGTCAAAAACATCTTCGAAGCGCATCGCCCCTATAAGCTGCACATTGAAGACGCGGCGAACTTCAAACCGCAGGGTATCCGCCACCTGTTGTTCTGGGGTGGGGTAGGTACTGCTGGTTTGGTGGCGCTGCTGGTCCCGCTGCTGCTATCCTATGAGGTCGTGGAGCTTCCCTGGATCAACACGATGCAGGATACCGTCGCGGTGGAACACCAGGAAGGTCCGCGTCGTGCCGCGCCCGCTGAAGCTGTGCCGCTGCAAGGCCCGGTCCTGATTGCGGGCCAGCCCGCATCGAAGCCGCTGCCCGCGACGGACACATCCATCGAGCGTGGCCGGACGCTGTTCGGCATCAACTGCGCGGTGTGTCATGGCTGGGATGCTGATCTGCAAGGTGCGACCGTCGGGAAGTACTTCCCCGAAGCACCGTCCATGTACTCGGACTATGTGCAGGGTTTATCGCCGGATCACATTTTCCTGGTGATTACCAACGGTAAGAACCGGATGCCGGGCATGGGCGAAAATGTCAGCCCAGGTGAAACCTGGGACATCATCAACTACATTCACAGCCTGGGCGCGGAATAAGTGCCGGGTGGTGTGCGTATCATTGTGCGGTCGATAACACGGGCGAAGGCCCGCAAACATCGAAACGGAGGTCTGTTGTGGTCAAACGTACCGGGATCGTGATTTTGGGGGTGCTGGTGCTGGCGTGGGCGCTCAGCGCGTGCGTCGGTGGTGATCTGGCGGAAGATTTGACGCCAATTCCCACACTGTCCGCCGGTGAAGAACCGGAACTGGTGGATGCGCTGCAAGTGACGCCGGAACCGGCTGCCGCTGAAACGGACGGCGAAGCACTGAGCCAGGAAGAACTGGTCGCGCTCGGTGAACAGGCGTTTGGTCAGTGTGCGGGTTGTCATGGGGCGCAAGCAGGCGCTGGTCCGTCACTGCCCAGCATGGGCGCGAATGCGGCTTCTCGTGTTGAAGGGATGAGCGCGGAAGACTATCTCTACGAGTCGATTGTCGAGCCGGGCGCTTATATCGTTGAAGGTTACAGTAACATCATGCCCGCAAACTATGAGGAGTCGCTCTCCGAACAGCAAATCCAGGGGCTTGTCGCGTATATGCTGGCTGAAGCGGGGGAATCTGATGTCGTCCCAGCCGATGACGAAACCGAAGACGAGGGCGAACCCACCGCCGAAGAAACCGAGACGCCCGAACCTGAACCCACCGAAGATGAGGAAACCGAAAACGGTGACGTTGAGGATGCCGCTGCCGCTGTTGAGGGTGACGCGGCGAATGGTGAGACACTCTTTGCGCTGGCGTGTGTGGCCTGTCATGGCGCGGAAACGGGTGTTGGCCCGTCATTGCCTACTATGGCCGAAAATGCCGGTGAGCGCGTGGAAGGACAGTCCGCTGAGGACTATCTCTACGAGTCGATTGTAGACCCCGGCGCGTACATCGTGGAGGGCTTCAATAATATCATGCCGGCAACTTATGAAGAGCAGTATTCCGACCAGGAAATCTGGGATATCGTGGCTTATATTCTGGCGCAGTAACCCTGATTCCGCCGCTTGATAGACGTAATGCAGCGCCGCCGCATACACTGCGCGGCGCTGTTGGTTGCACGGGGACTGGTTCGCTACCGGCGCTCGTGGTAGGATAGTCGCGTTATCGACTGAGTTGAGAGATATAAAAAACAAGATATGCCGCGTCGTATGCGCTATTTTCTACCCACCGCGATAGCCCTGTTGGTGATCGGTATGCTGATCACCTATGATGCCGGGCGTGCCACACGCGCTCAGGATGGCCCGACGGTGACACCCAATATCAACTGGGTGCGCGAACCGAACGGGATCAATGTGCGCGGCGGCCCTGGGCTGGGCTATAACGTGTTGGGGGCGCTCCCGGCAGGTTCCTGGGTGCAGCCGTTAGCGCGCGACGCACAGGGGGACTGGATTCTGATCGGCTATCTCAGCACGCAGGGTTGGGTGCAGGTCGAGGGCGTTACATGGCGGCTGAATACTGCCGCGCTGCCCGTGATCGATGATCCTGCGCCGAGTCCGATCCCGGCTCCCCTGTTGTATGGCGCGCCCGGCAGCCCGACCATGACTCCCAATGCGAACTGGATTCGTGCGGCATCGGCGGGGGTGTTCGTGCGCTCCCTATCTATCTATCTATCTGTCGATCTATCTG
>CAZMNL010000204.1:0-5902 GCA_964567525.1 uncultured Anaerolineaceae bacterium | reverse complement strand
GAAGGGGAGCAAAGGCCAACGCATTTGGGTGATTTATTTCCTGGATCAGCCTAACCAGTTTTCTCCACGTGTAGCAGCACTGTTGCTTGCCGCTGAGTACGATACAATTCATGTACGCGACATTGACATGCAATCTGCCAGTGATGAGTCTATTTTCAACCATGCAGCCCAGGAAGATCGAATTATTATTTCTGCTGACACCGATTTCAGCCGAATTCTGGCACTGCGCAACACTCAAAAACCATCGTTGGTTCTGCTGCGGTGGCCGACACTCCGCCGCGCAGAAGAACAGGCAAAGGTCCTGATAAACAATGTGCCCCGCTTCGCTGAAGAACTTGACCAGGGAAGCGTCATTGTTATCGAAGAATTTCGTATCCGAATACGTCAATTGCCTTTAAACAGGCACGACTGACTCACTGCGTACATACTCTGGACACGGCGATATCGCCGGCGTAACACTGGAGCGTATGATCGAAAACATGCTGACACTGCCCCCCGGCCCCGGCACGGATCGTATCGACCTGCCGGACGCCGAACCACACACCATCACTGAAGCTGCCGTCGCCCTGGTCAATACCGGCGGCGGTTTGATTGTCTTCCCGCCGCAGGCCGACCCCGCCGCGCTGGATCGCGCGCTGGATGCGGTGGCGTCCGGCTGCCAACCGGCGATCCCGTTCGGGCGGCGCTTCGATCTGCCCCCGGTGGATGACCAGCCCGCACGCCCGGCGCTGGTCGTGCCGCGCGGCGACCGGGTATACGCGCTGGCCGATGGGCGGGTATTGGTGCAGGTGGGTGCGCGCGGGCACACATTCAGCAGCCGCGAACTCAACGGCGACGAGATTCGCCAGTTGATCAGCGTGCGGCGCGCGGGCGATTTTGAGGTGGAAGCGGTGCCCGGCGCAACCTTCAACGACCTGGACCCCGACCTGATCGCGGATTTTATCGCGGCGCGGTTTGCGCATACGGGCGGTAACGGCATCGCGCCGGAGGCGCTGCTGGCGCAGATTGGCGCGCTGCTGCCGGGGGGCGGTGTCACGGTGGCGGGGCTGCTGTTGTTCGGGCGCGACCCGGCGCGCTGGCTGCCGGACGCGGGCGCGCGCTTCGTGCGGATGGTGGGCGATCAGCGCGCGTGTGATGAGCGCATCGACGGGCCGCTGCTACACGTGATCCGCACGCTGTGGGACACGCTGCAAGCGCAGGCGCTCAGCGCGGGCCAGCCGGATTATCCACGCCCTGCGCTGCGCGAGATGCTGTTCAACGCGATCTGCCACCGCGATTACCGGCTGCGCGGCGCGCGAGTCGAGGTGACGCAGCACCGCGACCGGCTGGCGATCACCAGTCCGGGCGGGCTGCCGGGCTACCTGACGGATACGGCGCAGATGCTCGGCGCGCGTTTCCGGCGGAATCCGCGCATTCAGTGGGCGCTGGCGCAGTGGGGCGCAGACGTGAACGCATCCCCCGGCATCATGGGCGCGATCCTGGCGCTGGCGCTGCACGGCAGCCGCCCGCCGGAGATCGAGAGCGAGCCGTATTCGGTGACGGTGCGCCTGTACAGTGCGCGCGCGGACTCGCCCGACCTGCCGGACGAGTCGCAGCTCACCGACCGCCAGCGCGACCTGCTGGCGTATGTGCGCGCGCGGGGCAGCATCACGCTGCGCGAGGTGCGCATATACTATGACGGCGTACACCCGGCGCAGCTTGCCAACGATCTGGCCGCGCTGGTCGATGCCGGGCACTTGCGCCGGATTGGGGCGCGCAGCAGCGCGTACTACATCCTGGTGCGGCGCGACGGATCGTGACGGGTGTATTAGCCCGCGTCACGCAGGGCCGTGATCAGGTACGTGGTGACGGCTTCTTCGCGCCCGCGCACGGCGCGCGGCCCGACGCGCTCGGCGATCACGGCGTGTTCGATCAGCGCGTAGGTGTCCTCGCTGACCGTCACCTGGCTGTTTTTGCTCAGTCCTTGCAGGCGCGAGGCGAGGTTCACCGTGTCGCCAATCGCGGTAAAGTCCATCAGGTCCGCCGTGCCGACATTGCCCACCACCGCCGGGCCGCTGTGGATGCCGACATTCACACCCAGGCGGAACTGCGGCTCAAACTGCTGGTGAAACACCGGCAGCGCCGCCTGGATGCTCAACGCGGTGCGCACCGCGCGCAGCGGGTGATCGTCCTGCGGCAGCGGCGTGTTATAGAGCGCCATCACCCCATCCCCCATGAACTTATCGACCGTCCCGCCGTGCGACTTGATGTACTGCACCAGCAGGCCCAGGTAGGCGTTGAGCACTTCCAGCAGGCGCACGGGGTTAGCGTGTTCGGCCAGCGTGGTGAAACCTTCCAGGTCAGCAAACAGCACGGTCACGGCGGTTTCTGTGCCGCCCAACTCGACGCGCAGCGGGTCATCGAGAAGCTGCTCGACGATCTCCTGGGCGACAAAACGCTCGAAGGTGCGGCGAATCTGCTCGCGCTGGGCGCGCAGGGACTCGGTTTCGGCTTTGGCGCGCAGCCGCGTTTCGAGCCGGGCCATCAGTTCGCGCGGGTGAAACGGCTTGGCGAGGTAATCGTCCGCGCCCAGTCCTAAGCCGTGAATGCGCGATTCGACATCCGACTGCGCAGTGAGCATGATCACGGGGATTTGCGCTGTGACCGGGTTACTCTTCACCGCCGCGCAGACCTCGAAGCCGTCCATCAGCGGCATATTCACGTCCAGGATGATCAGGTCGGGCGTATCCTGGCGGATGAGGTCGAGGGCGACCTGGCCGTTGGGGGCGAGAATCGCCACGTAACCCAGGGCGCGCAGAATATCATTGACGAGTTCGCGGCTGTCGGGGTTATCTTCTGCGACAAGAATCTTAATTTCCGGCATGGTCGATCCTAATCGGTGCGGCTAACCCAAAAAATGCGCCAGCTTACTTTTTAGTTCGCGCAGGTCAATCGGTTTGGAAATATAATCATCACACCCGACCTTGAGCGCCTTTTCACGGTCGCCGACCATGGCGTGCGCGGTGAGCGCGATGATCGGGATGTGGGTCAGCGACGAGATTTGTTTGATCTCGGTGGTGGCCGTCCAGCCATCTTTTTTGGGCAGCGAGAGGTCCATCAGCACCAGGTCGGGGGTTTCGCTGATCGCCTTCTCGACGCCCTCTTCACCGTCATGCGCGATGATCACCTCGTAGCCGAGTGAGGTCAGCACGTCCGAGATCAGAATACGGTTGTCCGGGTTATCTTCCACAATGAGGATGCGTTTTGCCATCGGTATCGCGCGCCTGGGAAGCGCTTTCTCCTTTCTGGAAAGCCGCGTCATGCGTGTAAGTTTAGCGCGTTTTTGTCTCTGACGCTTGAGATTCGATGGCGGGGGCAGGAAATATACGCAGTAAGGCTATAACGCCATGATTTGAGGGGGGCGCTCTCCCCCCCGGCGATCCGGCGCGCCTGCGCGCGCTCGCCGGGCAGCATGTCCCGCATGCGCTAGAAGTGATCCATAATCTCCCAGAACCACACGAAAAACGCCGTCGCCACAATCACGTACACGGCGGAGATCTCCAGCAGCAGCCAGACCCACGCCTGCCGGTTCTGACGCGCCTGCCGCACCGCGAACACCACCAGGTACCCGGCGGGCAGCGAGAGCAGCACCAGCGGCAGCGCCGCCAGTTTCAACGCGCGCTTTTCGCGGTAGAAGCTGTTGCTCACGTCGTCCAATTCGTTGAAGTTGGCGACAATGCGCTCGACCCGTTCCGCGACGGTCAGCGCGTCGGCGCGTTCAAGATCGGTGCTGGCCTTCATATACGCGCCGTTAGGCCCCAGCACCCAGTAGCCGCCGCTGGTGGCAGGCAGCAGCGTGATATCGGCGTTGCTGCGCCACGCCACATTCTGCGTCTGGGTCAGCGTGGGGCCGCTCTCGCCGTCGATCTCGGCCAGGAAAATGTCCTCGCCGGACGAACGCAGCGTAACCCATTGGTCCACCTGCCAACTGCGCTGCGGGTGGTGCGTGCCGGGAATCCACTGCAAACCGCCTGCTTCGCTGATGGCGTAATCCGAGAAGTAGAAGCGCGCGTCCACCTGCGGCGCGACCACGCGCTCCCACGTGCCGCCGTGCAGCATGAACGGGGCCGCGCGAATCGACCAGTTCACCACGTTGCCGGGGGCCTGATCGAACAACGCGCCGACGGCGGTCAAACTGCCGTCCGCGTCCAGCGTGTACTGGTCCGGGCTGAGATCGCCGAGTTCCAGCGTATCCACCGGCTCCGGCGTGCCGTCTTCCAGCGCGGCGACGATGGCAACTTCGGCCTCATCCACCGCGCCAATCGCGCGCGGCGCGATGCTGTAGACCATGCGCCAGCCGTCCGGCGTGCGGTGGGCCAGTTGCAGCGTGCAGGTGTTGGCCTCGTCGGTGCAGTCCGGCGGTGGCGTGACTGCGCGGGTAGTCCCCCACCGGCCCGCCTCATTGACGTAGACCGTCACGCCGGACTCATCGCCGGATACAATTTCCAGCGTCTCACCGGTCCAGGCCAGCCCGGTCAGGTCGCGCAGGGTGTCGGCGGGCACGCCAAGCGGCAGCGTGCCGCCCTCGCGCAGCACCAGGTAGATCGCGTCCAAACCCGGCGATCCCCAGGCCACCGCCAGGTCGCCGGTGGGCGACTGGCCCAGCGCGAGAATCTGCGCGTCGGGGGCTTCGGGCAGCGGCCAGAGCATCTCGGCCTTGCCTGCCGCAAGATCAAAGCGCACCAGGCCCCATCCAGGCGCGGCGGCTTCGACGCGCGTCACAAATGCGCTGGTGCTGTCATACGAACAAAAACGCCACACGGCGTCGTTTTCGATGAAGGCGGGACCGGCGCAGTCCTGCCGGAAGGGGGAACGCACGCCTTCAGCGGTCATAAACTCCACGTAACGCACCGGAGAAGGATTCGCTATCACGGCGGCGAAAAAGCGCATCCACGCCACGCCGCACAACACAAACGCCACCAGGAAAATGATCACGGTCAAAATATTTCGCCGCGAGCCAACTACAGACTTTACACCCATCGCGTTCTACCACCCTAGATCAGATCGAAATTATCTCACACATGAAGCGTAGCACACTGCGCCGTTTTGGACCACAACACACCCCCCAACCAGACAACAAGGGCGCACTATTTGCAGCGTGCGCCCTTGTATGCCATTTCCTGTGGTACATTATTTCTTTGCAGGACCTACTGCCCGGTCTGACGCCACGTCCCGCCGAGGCAGTCGCCGCGCATCTCGCGCTCGTAGAACGAGATGCTCTCGTTATACAGCGTCACCAGCCGGTGCTCGCCGGGGCCGGGCACGTACTGCCCGTTTTCGACGTAGCCGCCCGCAATGTACGTGTAACGACTGGTGAGTTCAAACTCCGGCGTGATCGCCCAGCCAAGCGACTCGCGCAGGTCCGGCACGCCGCGCCACAGCTTGCCAAAACCGCGCCGGGGCTGCAAACGGTCCGCCGGGGGGATAATGTCCGGGTCGATCTCCGGCTCGCCTTCCTCGAACGTGTCGTTGTAGCAGTACCAGTCCCCGCCGGGATAGTTCGGGTCGGGATCGTCGATCATCACCCATATCTGGCGGTTGTAGCGAATCCAGAACATACGCCCGTGATCAAAGACCTGCTCGGCGATAGCAATTTCCGCGACAGTATCGGTCGGGAAAATCTCCGGGCGCGGGGTCGCCGATCCGGGGATGACGGTCGGGGTCACGGACGGCGGCGGGGTCGGGGATGGCAGGTTGGCGACCACGATCTCGGCCTGGGTGAACGGCACTTCGACCACCAGCGCCACCCCCAGCGCGGGAATATAGCGCACCACGCCGATCACGCGCAGCGGCGAGCCCAGTTCGTTTTCATACGTGCCGGAGCCGCTTTGCCCGCTCGCGCCCAGCAGCGCGCCGTCACTTT
>CAZMNL010000203.1:0-5932 GCA_964567525.1 uncultured Anaerolineaceae bacterium | reverse complement strand
AGGACCAGTACTGCTCGTGCAGTGGGCGATCTAGCCCCAGGCGTTCGCGGCGCGCGCGCAGATTTTCCTCAGTCGCCTGCTGGCCCAACGACACGCGCGCCGGGTCGCCGGGCACAAGCTGGATGAGCATGAAAACCACCACCGTCACGCCCAGCACGACGAACAGTGAAAAAGCCAAACGTTGCACAATAAAACGTGTATTCATGCGCGCCCTGAAAAAATGATAGTGGGGCGCAGTATTTTACGCCCCACACCTGAGAATTAACCGGGTTTTACCTGTCCAGCCAGACGGTCCAGAAGTTCACCGCCGAGTCGGGCCGGGTGGTGAAGCCCTGGACATGCGGCGCGTAAGCTTTGACTTCGGACTTGGCATACATATAGATATACGGCGCGGCATCGACAAGAATCTGATTGGCTTCTTCGTAGATCGCGTAACGCTCGTCGAAGTCCTCCACCGTGCGGCCCTGATCGACCAGTTCGTCGAAGCGTTCGTCACTGAAGCCGGTGAAGTTGAAGGTATTGCCGGTGCGGTGCTGGAGATAGAAGTAGTCTTCCACATCCGTCAGGCCCAGCCAACTGAGCATGAAGGCGTCAAAATCGCCTGCGCCCTGGCGTTCCAGCCATTCGCCAAAGTCGATGTTGTCAATCGAAACATCAATGCCGATTTCGGCGAGCTGCTGCTGCACCACCTGCGCGCCGCGCAGCGTTTCGTCGAACCCGATCGCGGTCATGATCTCCATCTCGAAGCCGTCGCCATAACCGGCGTCTTCCAGCAGCGAGCGGGCCATGTCCAGGTCGCGGTCATACGGTGCATAGGGGAAGTACCAGGGCACACCGGGAGCAATCGGTCCCTGTACCGGCTCGCACAACCCGAAGAACGCAAACTGGCAGATCACCTCGCGGTCAATTGCATACGCCATCGCCTGCCGCACGCGCACATCATTGAACGGCTCGCGGTTCAGGTTCAGGCCGAAATAATCGTAAGAGAAACGCGGCGCGAGTTCCACGATCACATCGTCGTCATTCTGCAATGTCTCCAGGTTTTGGGGCGAAATCGTGAAAATCCAATCTACCTCGCCGCCTTGCAGGGCCAGGTCGCGGGAGGCATCATCGGTGATGGGCCTGATCACAACCTCGTCCAGGTAGGGGAAACCTGCTTGCCAGTAGTCGTCACGCGCAGTCAGTACCAGGCGCGTGGTCCCTTCCACTTCGCTGATCACAAACGGGCCGGTGCCAATCGGGACCTGGACCGTACCGTCGTCTTCAAGGCTCTCTTGCGCAAAGACCGCTACGGACTTGTTCGCGGCCAGTGACGCGGGTAGGTTCGCGGCGGGCGATGAGGTGGTAAAGGTGACAGTGTAGTCATCGACCGCTTCGATCACGGTATCCGTACCAACACGCCACGCGTTACCCGATCCGGTCGCCGGATCAATCAGGCGGTTGAATGACCAGGCTACATCTTCGGCGGTCATTTCGCGCCCATTGCTGAAGGTGACGCCCTCGTGCAGCTTGAAGGTCCACGTCAGGCCATCTTCCGAGCGTGACCAATCCTCTGCCAGCCAGGGGATCAGGTTCATGTCGTCATCGAAGAAGGTGAGCGTTTCCAGCACGTTGTTAAGCACCTGGAAGCTGGCTTCGGTGCTGGCAAAGTGCGGATCGAGGCTCTCCCAGGGAGCCTGCCACGCGGCACGCAGCGTTCCCCCCTGTTTGGGGTCCTGTGCGGAGGCAAGCCCGCCGGTGACGAGCAAGCTCAGCAGCAAGGCAGCGATCAATAATCGTTTCATGGTGTTTTCCTCCTGGAAATCATCTCTTTTTTTTCTGCATCACCGGTATGGCGACACATCCCAAAACTAGCTGAATTCGCCGTGAATTACGTTGGCTTCGTGCCGCAGCAGATCGACGTAATACGCCAACACATCGTCACTCATGCGCGAGCTAGGGGCTTCGATGCTCAGTGCGGCGACAACCTCTTTGCGGTGATCGACGAGGGCTACGGCTACAGCGCGCGCACCGACATCAATTTCCCCGTCGGAAACGGCATAACCCTGTTCCCGGACGGTTTCAATGTGCGTGCGTAAGGTGTCCAGGTCGGTGATCGTGGCGCTGGTAAAACGGTCCAGCGGGAAATCGAGAACCTCATGCCATTCATCGTCGGCCAGCGCGCCTAACAGGATTTTCGACGATGCGCCTGCGTGCAGGGATTGGGTACGCCCGCGCTCAATCGTGACGCGCAGCGCCTGGCGTCCTTCGATGCTTTCGATGCACACGGCGCGCCGGTTGTAGCGGCGCATCAACGACACCGACTCGCCGGTTTCTTCGGCGATGCGCTTCATGCTGGGGAGTGCGATTAAGCGTAGTTCGCGGTTGCTGGCAAGCGCCTTGCGGCCCATCTCGATCAGGACCAATCCGAGGCCGTATTCTGCCGGGCCGGCTTTTTCCAGCAGGCCCTTTTCATGCAGGATGCGGATATAGCGGTAAACTGTACTCTTCGGGATATCAAGCAGTTGGCTGATTTCTTCAGCCGAATAGCCCTGCGGCTGGTCCTTGAATAACAGTAAAATATCAAGAACTTTATGGATCACCGAAGATTTCGCGGTATCGTCGTTCATAATTTTCACTGTATGATAGAGAAGTCTCAACTAATGAGAATTATATCATCGAATGTAGGGGGATGCAAAATGCCCCACGAGTGGGGCATTCAGAGCAGAAAGGCGATTCACCACAGAGGCACAAAGACACAGAGAAAAAATAAGATTTCCGCTGTGGATTCTCCGTGCCTCCGTGTCGATATTACCCTTTGACGCCGCTGCTGCTGACGCTCTGCACGAACCATTTCTGGAACAGCAGGAACGTGATCAGCACCGGGATCGTCACCATCGCGGCATAGCCCATGATGCTGCCCCACTTGATCGGGGCCTGGGTCTGGAAGTAGCCCATACCAACCATCAGCGGTTGGAAGTTGTCGCCGCGCGTGACCATCAACGGCCACATGTAGAACTGCCAGAACTGCAAGAACTTCAGAATCGCAACCGTAGCAAACACCGGGCGCGACAGCGGGACCATAATCTGCCAGTAGATACGGAACGGCCCTGCGCCATCCACATAAGCGGCCTCATCAAAATCTTTGGGGACGCTGATGAAAAACTGGTAGAACAGGAAGATCGAGAACGGTTCCGCGATAAACGGCAATATCTGTACGTGGTAGGAATTCAGCCAACTACCGCCCCGGATCGCAATGCTGAGGTCCTGGGACAGTAACCCACCGCTGAACACCACCGACGACTTGAACACCATGTAAAACATGATCTCAAACGGCAGCACAAAGAACAGTGTCAGTACCAGTGTCAAAAAGCGATCCACCGCGGTATTGAACAGCGTGCGGTCCTGCACTACCGTCTGGATATTCTCCCGCAGAGTGCCGGTTAACGCCTCGCGTTTGGGCGTATCACGCCGGGTGCGCGCATAGACGTTGAACAATACCAGCACGGCCCACGTGATCAGGATCAGCGCGCACCAGCCGACCACCATCCCGGCGTTTTGCGCCAGGGCCTCGCTCAGTGACACTTTGCTCAGATCGTTGAACAGGCCCAGGTTTCTACCGGCGCGCAGCATCAACTCATGCACCCAGGCCACGGAACGCAGCGCATTAAGCAGCCCCGCAAACAACAGCACAATCACGGATATCAGAATCCGCATACTGATGCCACGGCTGTCAAACAGCATTTTAGACGCGGTTTGCCACACGATAACAAACATGATGACCATCAACATCCCGGTGATGAACAGGGCCAGCAAGCTCATTAACACGTTGATCTGGTTGACCTGCATCATGAGGGGGACGGCGATAGCTTCCAGTGGAATGATGATCAGGGATATAATCACGGACAGTACCAGCGCGCGCCCCAGCCAGCGCAGCCGCGCCAGGACATAGGCCGCCATGCTGTTCACGAACAGGCCGCCGATCACCGTGACCAGCGTGATAAACACCGAGTTGAACATCAACAGCTCAAACTCGACGCGCGAAAACACATCTTGAATATTGGCCGTCGTAAGCTGGTTCGGGTTGGGTAAAAACGCCCGCACGCTTGCCAGGTCTGCGATCACGCGCTCGTTGGGTTTGAACGCTGCTACCACCATAAAAATGATCGGGAACAGGAAGATAAACCCTAACAATGCCATCAGGCCATACGCGATCACCCGCCGTGCGGCTTTGGCAATTCGTGCGATGACGGCCTGACGTTCGGCGGCTTTTAACTGTTGTTGGTTGAGTGTGCCTGTGGTCATCGTCATCCCCTTAATCAATCGCGCTTTCAGAGCGTACTACGACGCGCTGAATCAACGACACGGCCAGCACAATTCCGACGAACACGACCGAAATCGCCGAGGCATAGCCCACTTCGTTTTGTGTCCACCCGCGCCGGATGGTATACCAGACCATCGTCGCGGTGGATTCTTCCGGCCCGCCATCGGGCGTCATCACGTTCACCTGGTCGAACAAGCGGAACGCCAGAATGGTCGTGGTCAGCACGACAAACACCATCGTGTTACGCAGCATCGGCAGCGTGATGAACCGGAACTGCTGGATGATATTGGCGCCATCTATCGACGAAGCTTCATACAGGTCTTCGGGGATGTCTTGCAGCCCGGCCAGGAAGATGATCATCTGGAAGCCCACGCCCTGCCAGATCGACATGATCATAATCGCGGGCATTGCCATTTTAGGGCTGCGCAGCCACTCGTAGCCATCGACCTGCCCGAAGGTGACAAACTGGATCATCTCGTTAATCAAACCAAAATCGGGGTTATAGAGGAACTTCCACACAACCGCGATAATCACCATCGCAGTAACCACCGGGCTGAAATACACCGTGCGGAAGACGTTCACGTAAGGTAGCTTTTGATTGACCAGAATCGCCAGCAGCAGCGCTAACGCGGTCTGGATCGGCACAACTACCAGCGCAAAATAGAAGTTGTTTAACAGCCCTTTCCAGAACGTGGGGTCTTTGGCAATGAAGGCGTAATGGTTGTCGCCCAAGTTAAACGTGCGCGCGATCTCGAAATTTTTATATTGCTCCAGGCCGACATCAGCCAGCCCGCCCGGACGCCAGCGGAAAATCAATTGGCCGGATTCGCAGGTCGCCGCACACTGTTGTATACAAACCGCATCGTCGGGGTCTGTCATCCGGCATTCATTGGCGGTTTCGCACGCTTTGCACTCGGTGGTGCGGACGCGATACCAACCGGCAGGCGGCGCGCTGTAGGGCACTGTGTCGGGTACACCCGGCAGTTCGATGAGGTTGACGCTCAAAACCTGGTCATAATTGCGATACCAGGGGTCCAGGCGCGCGGCTTCGGCCCCGTCAAAGCGCTGGTTAGTCGTGCTGAGGTCAATCCCACGAATGAAAGGCCAGATCATGAACACCGTCAGAAGCAGAAACGCTGGCCCCCCCATCAACACCGCCATCAACAGATCACGCCCGTGTGATCCCCCGAAATGTTGTTTCAGGAATCCTTGCATCAGTCTGGCCTCCTCAAAAGTCCGGGGGGGCATAACACCCACCCCGGACGTTATCAGTTTATCGGTATGACACTACTGGGCCAGATTCTCGATGTAGGAATTGATCACGTCCACACCGGAATCCAGCGCGGCCTGCACATCCTCACCGCCGGCGATAGCGACGACGATATCGAGCATGGCCGTCTGAATCGCGGGGTAGGCAGCCGTCGCCGCGCGCGGTACTGCAACGCCTTCGGTCAACTGCTGGTAGTAGATGTACATCGGGCCACCCTCGGCATAACGTTCGTCTGCCGCCAGCACCGAGATCAGCGCCGGGACCGCGCCATTGGCGTCAGTCATCGCTTTGACATTCTCCGGCTGCATCAACCATTCGATGAACGCCCACGCACCATCAGGATTCGCGCACGAGCTGGT
>CAZMNL010000202.1:0-5947 GCA_964567525.1 uncultured Anaerolineaceae bacterium | reverse complement strand
TCGGCGAAGCGGGCGACGAACGCTCCGACATTTATTCCCTGGGCGTGATCCTCTACCAGCTTGTCACCGGGCGGCTGCCCTTCGACGCAGACACCCCCCTGGCGATCATCCTCAAGCACGTGAACGAACCGCTGGTCAGTCCTGGCGAATATGTGCCGGAACTCTCCGACGTGATGCAGCAGATCATCTGTAAACTGCTGGAAAAAGACCCCACCAAACGCTACCAGACGGCGACCGAACTCGCGCAGGACCTCAGCATGTTGGATGCCGACGGTCACCCGCTGCCCGCCTTCGGCACGCTCGGTACCGGGCTGCAAGCCCCGCCGGAAACCCCCTTGCTGCAGAACCCGGAACAACGCGCCCGGCTGATCGCCGGGGATATGTCCGGCAGCGCGCGCGCATCGCAGGAGATCGCCGCGCCGCAGTTCCAGACTGCGACTCATCCTCCGGTGCAAACCGGCGCAACCGGGCGGCTGCGCCCGACGAGTGTACTGCTGCTGGCGTTGATTCTCGTCGTGATCGTCATGGGTGCGTTCATGACTTTCGGCCCGGATGACGGGCCACTGGGCGGCATCATCTTTGGCGCGGAAAACGAAACCGCCACGCCCAACCAGACCCTGACCGCACTCGCGGCGGTCCCTGGCGCTAACGGCACGCCCGGCAATACCAATACCAACGAACCGACCGAAATCCCAGAGCGTGGAAAGACCGCCACAACCACCGCGACGATTGCCGTGCCGCCGCTCATGCAGTCGCAGACCGCCACCACGTCGCCGACTGATACGCCAATGCCGTCACCAACGCACACGCCGACTCTGACGCCAACGCTGACGCCTACCCCGTCACCGACGCGCACGCCAACACTCACGCGCACGCCGACGGCCACCGCTACCCCGTCCGCGACACCCACACCGACACCCAACCTGACCGGCACGGCGCTGTATTACTTCTACGAGACGCAGGCCGCCGCGACTCCCACGCCCAACATGACGCAAACGCTCGCCGCCTGCGATTTTCAGTACATCGTCGAGACACCGAACCGCTACAACCAGCCCCCGGCCTACAACGACTCGGGCAATCCGCGCCTGGTCCCGGCCAGCAGGGATTTTGAATTCGAGATCGTGTTCGAAAACGTGGGAAGCTGTGCATGGCCGGAAGGCGCGCGCCTGAGCTACAACGAAGACCTGACCGAAAACCCCGACGAGACGGTTAATCTCGGCCCGCTGCAAGCCGCCTGCGAAACCGGCACTACCGGCCTGAACTTCGCCCAGCAGGAACGCCCGAACTTCTTCCTGTCGTCCGGGGTCGGCATCACGGACCTGTCCGCGCCGATCACGTTCCGGGGCACTGCGCCCAACGTGTTCGGCTGCTATTACGGCGTGTGGGACCTGCTCTATCCCAACAGCGATATCGTCATCGGACGCCCGGTGGTGCTGACGATCCGCGTGTGGGGCGGCGGCTAGCACACGTTAGCGGAAATAACCCTGCGGCTTTTGTAGGGGCGACTTTGGAAACCCGCCCCTACAACCCGTGCAGGACTTCCCCCGCGCAAGCGGAGTGATGTTCTGAGGTCCTTCCCTCATCTTGGGGGAAGGACTTCAGGATGGGGGGCTGATCTGCTCTTGGCTTAAAGCTAACCGCTTTCTACCCCTGATCCATCTCCATCACCGGGATCGCGCGCACCACCATGCGCTGTGAGAAAATCCCGTAGTTATTGTCCCACTCCGTACACGTGATCAGCGTCAGCACCGGCGACCCGGTCGGCGCGGTCACGGTCCAATCACCGGGATCAACTTTGGTGATGCTCTGCACCACAAAGCGGTGTTCCAGGTCGCCTTCCTGCACGATGATCTCATCGCCGGGGGCCAGTTCGCCCAACCCCCAGAACGGGCCGGGATTCTGGAACCCCAACTGCACATGCGCCGCGAGTACCGTATTCCCCCACTGCGCATCCATCCACGTCGTGCCCTCCAGCCAGCCCACGTAGTAACCCAGCCCGCTAACGTCCCACTGCCGGTTGACAATCGGCAGATCGACAATCGGCACGGGCGCGTCAAACTGCGCGTCCAGCCGGGGGATCATCAGCGTGCGCACGCCAGCGGGAGTCGGCGCGATATACGGAGTCGCGGTGGGCGGGAACTGCATGATCGCGCCATCCGGCAGTGCGTCCGGGGGGGCGGGTTCGCCCCCGTCCCCCTCTGGAACTGTCGTAGCCGCGTCAACTGCGTCGGTCGGTTCGGCGTCATCGTCGCCGCTGTTCATCGCCAGGATCAGCGCCCCCACCAGGATCACCAGCGCCAAGACGACGAACAGCGCCGCCAGCATCACCCGGCGGCGCGAAGCCGCCGCGCCCGCGCCCATCAGCACCAGCCCGGCCAGCAGCGCCGCGCTGAGCATCCCCACCCAGGGGAAACCCGCCGCGCTGCCGGACAGCCCGGCTTCATCCGTGAGGCCGGTCGCGGGCAGGCTGGTCACGTCCGCGCCCAGATTGACGCTGACCGAGTCGCATTCCTGGCCGCCGCCGCTGCGCTGCGCGCACGCCGTATTCGTGATCACGCCGGGGAACGGCGCATCACCGCGCACCGTTGCATTGATCGTCAGAGTCGCCGTCTCGCCGGGGTTCATCGTCCCGATGCTGACGGTCACATACGAGCCATCTATCACCGTCGCGCCGCGATCCGCTGTGGCGCTGTTGATCGTCATCGTGGCCGGGACGCTGTCTTGCAGCACCACCCCGTCCATAACCTGCGTCCAGCTATTGCGTACTTCCACCGTGAAGACCACATCGCCGCCCGGCTGTGAGGTTTCCGGGCTGGCCGTCTTGGTCACAACCGGGTCTGCCGCGTCCGGATCGAGCGTTTCAGGATCGACCGTCGGCGTGACGGTCCCTAGCGGCGTGCCGGTGGGTGACAGGTCCGCGAAGGTGCTGTCCGTCGTCGGAACAAACACTTCACCGATCAGGCCATCACCGAGCACCGTCACGAGGAACTGGTACGGGCTTTCCTGGTCCTCGATCTTCGCCATTTGCCCGGTCGTAGACTGCCCCGGTACCAACGTCGTAGACAGCAGCGTGAACTGCCCCTCAAGCGGAGTCTGCAACAAGGGACTCGCGCCGCCGCTGGTCAGCATTAAACCGTCTGTATTCGGCACACGGGCAACCAGCGGGCTGATCTTCCAGAACGCCTGGAGATTGCTAACGTTCACGCCGCCCGTATTGGTGATCGTGATGATGTAGTTCACCGTGTCGCCAAAGATCGGCGGCAGCGGCACAACTTGCAGCGTAACCTCGATCTCCGGCTGATCGACCACAAACTCGGCATCTACACTGGCTCTAGCTGTATAGTATTCGAGCAACTCCGCCGCCGCCAGTGTTTCATTGTAGTATCCACCATCAACAACTGCTGTGACGATACCATCTGTCGAGTCTTCAGCCTCGATTGTATAGGTTTCAGAAAACTCCTCTTGTTCACCGGGTTGAAGGACCAGATTGGGCAACACACTCGCCAAATCAGATGCATCGTTAGGATCGTCAGCAAATACCTTGTTGAGCAATGCATCTCCATCACCCAAACCCAAATGACATGGAGCATCCAGATCAGGCTCGTCAATTTCGTCACACCCTATCGCCGACGCGCCCTCGTTGGTGATCGTCAGCGTGAACGTCACCTCCTCGCCGGGGTTCGCCGACGCCGGATCGACCGTCAGTTCGACCACCAGCAGCAGGTCCACCAGGTCAAAGGTCGCGGTATCCGTCGCGGGCAGGATCGGCGCGCCGTCCATCAGCCCGTTAACCGTCGCTGTCACCTCGCGCGTCAGGCCGTTGGTGATGTAATCGTCCGCGCCCATCGGCGGCGTGAACCGGCAAGCGACGTTCGCGGTAGCAAACGGCTCCAGCGGCTCCGGCAGAGACGTACCGGTCAAGGCGCAGTCGCCCAGGCTCCCAGTGGTCAGATCGGGGATATCGATATCCACATCCAGCACAAGATCGGTGATCGCCACCGCGCTGATATTGGTAACCTCGAAGTCGATCTGCACACGTTCGCCGCTTTGCGGGATGTCCAGCACGGTGCCGCCGCTGGTCTGCGTGATGCTGATGATCTCGACCATCAGGCCGCCCGCATCCGTCCCGACGTTCAGCGTCACGCTGTCTTCGGACATTTCCACCTCGCCCACCAGCAGCGTGGCCGTGTTGGTCAGCGTGTCCTCGGCGTAGTCCTCCGGCACGGGATACGTGGCCTCAGCGGTCGCGCCCTCCGGCGGGATGCTCTCCGGCAGCAGCGCCGTCCAGTTGCCGAAGAAGTCGATCAGGTCGTCTTCCAGCGTCACGTTGTCAATCGTCGCGGTCGAGTTGTTGACCACTTCGAAGGTGTACGTCAGCGTCTCGCCCAGCACCGCCACCGGCGGCGAAGCCGTCTTGGTCAGCGTCAGCAGTTGGATAAACATACTCGCGCTGGCCTCGTCCACGAACCCGCCGTTAACCCGCAGAGTCGCGGTATTGGTCAGTTCGGCCACGGCGATATCAGCGGGGATCGTGTATGCAGCCGTCGCCGTCGCGCCCTCCGGCGGGATACTCGTGGGCAGCGGAACCGTCCAGTCGGCCACGCCGATCAGGGCGTCTTCCAGCGTCACATTGTCGACGATCCCGCCCGTGAGGTTGTTCACCTCAAAGGTGAAAGTCACGGTTTCGCCCGGCGCAGCCACCGCCGGACCGGTCTTGATCAGCGTCAGCAGCGCTATTTCGACCGTCACCGACGCCGTATCCTGCTCGGTCGCACTCGGATCGCTGGTCACAGAGGCATTGTTCACCCACCCCGGCGCGGTGTAGTCCGCCGGGATCGTGACCGTGTACGTGCGCGTGACCGCGCCGCCCGGCCCCAGGTCCGGCAGGTTGACCACCCCGCCCGTTACCGGCGGCGTGACGATGTACTGGCTATCGTCCAGCATCGCATCGACCAACTGTACGCCGGTCGCGGTGGTGCTGGTAGACACGTTACGCACCGTGAAGTTATACGTCACCGGGTCGCCCGGCTGCGCGGTGAGTACATCGGCGCTCTTAGAGAGTATCAGGGTCGCCGTCGCCGGGTCCTCGACCACCGCCACCGAAGCGCTGTCCGTGTCGCTGTATTCCGTCCCGGTCAGCGTGCCGGTCGCCGTCACTGTCACCGCGTTCACCACCGGGTCAGGTTCCGGCCCGGTGACGGTGCGCGTGCCTTCCATCGAAAAGCGCTGACCGGCGGCCAGCGTCGCGGGCGGCGCGGGCGAGAGGCCCACCACGTTCGGATCATCCACGATGATGTCAGTCAGCGGTTCGTCGCCGACATTGGTCACTTCAATCGTGTACGTGATCACGTTGTTCGGCGCGGTCGGCTGCACGATGGCGCGGTCGGCGGTCTTGACCACCAGCACCCCGCCCGATGTCACCGCGACCTCTGCCGTAGCCGTGTCGGAAAGCGGGTTGAGCGTGTACGGATCGACGCTCAAAACCTCGTCGCCGGTCACATACACGCTGGATACCAGCGGGCCGGGCAGTTGCGCCGTCGCCGCGCACGTCACGGTATACACCGCGCCCGGCGGTAGTTCGGGCAGAATCTGGCCGTTCAGTTCCGCGTCGTCGCACAGGTTATCGGAGATCGTCAGGTTGACAATCGGGTCCAACCCCAGGTTTGCCACGCCGTAAGAGAAGATCACCGGGTCGCCCGCGTTGGCGAACCATACGTTCGGCGTGTTGCTCACCGCCAGGCTGCCATTAGCGATATACAGGGTTTCGGTCGCCTGCGCCATCAGCGGGGTGCCGCCCGACGTGCCCGTGACCGTCAGCGTGTTGGTATACGGATCATTGTCCTGCGGCGACACCGTGCGCGTCCACTGCCGGATGACCACTTCGCCAACCCCCAGCGACTCCGGCCAATCGGGCCATGCCGGGTCATCATCCGCGTCCGGATCGCTC
>CAZMNL010000201.1:0-5989 GCA_964567525.1 uncultured Anaerolineaceae bacterium | reverse complement strand
CCACGCTCATCACCCAATCCGTGTGGCCGGTCAGCGTGGTGAGCAGGCTGCCGTCGCGCGCATCCCAGACGCGCACGGTCCGATCCAGGCTGGCGGAGGCGATCCGCGCGCCGTCCGGCGAAAACGCCACCGCGCGCACGGTTTGGCTGTGGCCCTTCAGGGTATGCTGGCGCTCCATTTGCGGGGTGTAGAGATAGACCGTCGCCCCGCTGCTGAACGCGATCTGCGATCCGTCCGGGCTGTAGGCGGCGCTGCGGGTGTCGTTGGCGGGCAGGGCCAGCAGTGCGTCGCTGCCGGGTTGTTCGGTATCTGCCGCCGGTGTCACAGGCTGCCCCGGCGCGCGATCACCGCTATCCCCCTCACACGCGGCCAGCAGCGCGATCAACAGCACAGCGATCCATATCCCGGCGAGCAGGCGTGTGCAGCGAGAAACATTGCAGACAACGAATCGTGGGTACATGATGGTTACACCTTGAATCAGTTTAGTTATGTGTTGCGCTCGTCGGGCACAATGATAGCACAGTATCGGCAGTCATGGTTATGACCTGGGGGAGAATGCGTTAAAAAATTTTCATCCCTGAGCAACACCCCCTCCCCCCCATAAAAAACGCCACCTGATCAGGTGGCGTTTTTTTACGCACTGCGCTGTGACGTAATGTTTCTATGCGCGAACCACGCGCGTCCCGGCGAGTTTGTCGTGTAACCCCTCGTTCTCGCCGTCCACAATCGCCCACAGCCACCCCAACAGCAGCACAAACGTGTTGATGTAGTAGCCGACGTAGCGGATCACCGCTTGCAGCACCGTCACCGCGCCGCCGTCCTTGCTGACCACGCGAATGCTTAGCAGCGATTTGGCGGGCGTCTGCCCCGCGCGGCTGGTCCAGAAGTAAACGTTGTAGAACAGGCCGACCAGGAACCCGATCCCGACGCCGAGAATCTGATCGCCGGTGAATATCCCGACGATGGTACTGAAAATCCCCACAATCAACGAATCGATCAAGATCGCGGCAAAACGTGTAAACAAGCTGGCATTGTGCATCAAAAAACCTCCCTGTGTTGTACCACTATCTAAATGTTAGCGACAGACATCACCATCAAGTAGAGCCACCCGGCCTATCTCCAACCCCACCAGGTGGGTCCTACTCTTTGATCACGCGCGTCCCGGCGATGTATGCCCGGCACGTCCGGCCTCATGACAAACGGCATCATTGCCGATAGAATTCGTATTGTTATTATAGATCACTATACACCAGACGGAGTAATCATGTCCGAATTTGTGAGCAAGGCGGACGGCTACGTGAAGTGGCTGCGGGGCCGCATCGGGCACCAACTGGTCTATCTCGTCTACACCACCAGCCTCGTGTTTGACGACGCCGGGCGCATCCTGGTGCAGCGCCGCTACGATTTTGACTGGCTGGGGCTGCCCGGCGGCGCGCTGGAACGCTTCGAGAACCTGCGCACCTGCGCCATGCGCGAGACCTTCGAGGAAACCGGGTTGGTGATCGCGGTCGAGCGGCTGGCGGGCGTCTTCAGCCACCCGCAGTACAACCTGCACTATCCCAACGGCGACCTTGTGCAGCAGTGGTCGGTGGCGCTGGTCGCGCGCCCGGTGGGGGGCGCGCTGCGCGCCGACGGTGACGAAACGCTCTCCGTCGCGTGGATGGACGTGGGCGAAGCCCTGCCGCAGTTCCCGCCCGCGTATCAGGCGATGGTGCGCGCCGCGCTCGACTCGCCGCGTGACGCCGTGCTGGAACCGGTCTACGCTGAGGACACGCTCACCGAACACTGGCGCGTGCTGCGCCCGCACGTCGGGCACGCCCCGGTGATTCTGAGCGGCGCGATGGCCGTGATCCCCAACGAACGCGGCGAGATTCTCGCCGTCCACCGCACCGATAACGGGCTGTGGATGCTGCCCAGCGGTTACGCCGACATTGGCGAGACGACCACGCACACCGCCGTGCGCGAGGTCCGCGAGGAAACCGGCTTAGAAGTCGAACCCGTGCGCGTGATCGGAGTCTACAGCGAAACGCCGATGATGTTGGCGCTGATGCCCAACGGCGATATCGCGCACAATGTCGGGATTGCCTTCGAGTGCCGCATCACGGGCGGGGAACTGCACCCCGACGGGACCGAAACCAGCGAAGTGCAGTTCATCACGCCGGAGCAGTTTCTCGCGCAGACCTTCGGCCCGACGCACGATAACCCGCAGGTGGTGCGCGACTTCCTGCGGCCTGACACGTGGCCCTACCTGCGTTAACAGGTGCTGGCCGCCGGGCAGCCACTATACACTGCCACGGTCCACCCGCCGGGGGCGCGTATCAGAGTATCAGAGGCGCTTTCGGCGAACTGGATTCCAGACACCGGCTCGCCTGCCGTCGTATAAATGGTGAACACATCGAACGTGCCTTCATCTGTCTCTAGGTGCGCGAAGTGCGCGCCATCCGGTGTATGCTTAGCCGGTAGTGCCGGTGATCATACGCAGTGCGCCCGATATGAGCAACAAAGCAACAGGTATGCGTTGCACGGGATGCGGAAAATGGGGATACTTAAGGGTGGGTCTGCGCCTGTGCGCGGCCACATACCGGTTAATCTCGTTGGGGTAGGATGGTATGCTAACGCTTGAACGCCAATTCGAACGCGAAACTCAGCGCACGCTCGAACGCCTGATTCCGCGCATCACGCCGCTGCTGCCGGGCGCAGACGACGCGCGCGCGCTGTTTCTGGACCGCTTGACCGCGCATTTCCCGATTGTCTTCCGGCTGCTCTACGAACTCTACGGGGATCGCTACGACTTCTTTTATCACCTGGAGCAGATTCTCTGCACCACCGCCGAACACTTCGCCGCGCGTGACGCCGATCTGCACGCGCTCGACCAGCAGCGCGAAGCCGATCCGGGCTGGTTCCTGAGCGAGAACATGATCGGCGGGGTGTGCTACGTGGACCTGTTCGCGGGCGATTTATCCGGCGTGCGCGCGAAAATCCCGTATTTCAAAGAACTGAAGCTCACCTACCTGCACCTGATGCCGCTGTTCCGCACGCCGCAAGGCCACAACGACGGCGGCTACGCGATCAGCAGTTACCGCGATGTCGATCCGGCGCTCGGTACGACCGCTCAACTGCGCGATCTCGCGCGCGACCTGCGCGAGAACGGCATCAGCCTGGTGCTGGATTTCGTCTTCAACCACACGTCGGACGAACATACCTGGGCGCTCAAGGCGCTGGGCGGCGACGAAACCTACCAGGATTACTACTGGATGTTCCCCGACCGGGCGCTGCCCGACCAGTACGAGCAAAGCCTGCGCGAGATTTTCCCCGAGCAGGCCCCCGGCAGTTTCACCTATCGCCCGGAGATTGACAGGTGGGTCTGGACCACGTTCCACAACTTCCAGTGGGACCTGAACTACCGCAATCCCGACGTGTTCCGCGCCATGCTGGGCGAAATGCTGTTCCTGGCGAACACCGGCACGGAAGTGCTGCGGCTGGACGCTATCGCGTTCCTGTGGAAACAAATGGGCACGTCCTGCGAAGGGCTGCCGCAGGTGCATACGATCATCCGCGCGTATAACGCGCTGGTCAAGATCGCCGCGCCCGCCATGCTGTTCAAATCCGAGGCAATTGTGCACCCCGCCGAGGTCGCCAGCTACATCAGCACGCAGGAAGCGCCGATCTCGTACAATCCAACGTTGATGGCGCTGCTGTGGGAGTCGCTCGCCACGCGGGATGTCTCGCTGCTGCGGCTCTCGATGCAGCGGCGGTTTGCGCTGCCGGAGGGCTGTTCGTGGGTGAACTACGTGCGCTGCCACGACGATATCGGCTGGACCTTCGCCGACGAGGACGCCTGGGACCTGCACATCAACGGCTTTGATCACCGCCAGTTTCTCAACCAGTTCTACACCGGCAGGTTTCCCGGCAGTTTTGCGCGCGGCGTGCCCTTCAACTACAACCCGCGCACGCAGGACATGCGCATTAGCGGCATGGGCGCGTCGCTGGCCGGGCTGGAACATGCGCTCGACGAAGAAAACGCGCTGTTCCGCGAATACGCACTGCGCCGCATCGAACTGATCCACAGCGTGATCATCAGCGCGGGCGGCATCCCACTGATCTACCTGGGCGACGAAATCGCCATGCTCAACGACACCAGCTACCGCAACGATCCCGACAAGTGGGACGACAGCCGGTGGGTGCATCGCCTGCCGTTCGACTGGGACCGCGCCGCACAGCGCGGCGACGATGCGACCGTGCCAGGGCGCATCTTCCAGACGTTCACCCGGCTGATCGATCTGCGCCGCCGCCTGCCCGCCTTCGCCAACGGCGACACACACTTTATCGAAACACATAACGCGCACGTGCTTGGCTACGTGCGCGGCGGTCATGTGCTGGTGCTGGCGAACTTCAGCGAGCATGAGCAGGCCGTGCGGCTCGGCTGGATGCCCAAAAACGCCGCCGACCTGTTCGCAGGCGGGACGTACCCGTCACACGCGCCGGTCACACTGGAGCCGTACCAGTTTGTGTGGCTCGCGCCGGGGGGCACAAAACGCGCCTAGACGCCGGGTGGCGCGCGTTATTCCCCGTCGCCATCCGAGTCGGCGCTGTCTTGCACGACGCGGAATTCCTGCTTGTAGCCGAATTTGCGCTCGTTGTCGATCCAGCGCACCCAGCGCGGGCGCAGCACGTAGATCACGCTTTCCTGGATCAGCGCGGCGAACCGCTCGTTGACGAACGGGAACTTGGCGCGATAGAGCGCCAGCGCCCGTTCGCGCTCCGCCGGGTCGGTCACGTCGTAAGCATCCCCTTCGGCCTGCACGCCTTTGATCGCGCCGTATTCCCACGTCTCGGTGAAAATCGCAGCGGCGGTGTCGTTCCAGTCGGTGATATTCTTGCTATGGCGGCTGTCGGGATCGCTGATCCAGTACAGGTTCAGGCGCTCGTCACTGGCGAAGAACAGCGGCGCAACCTGCGGGCGACCGTCCGCCAGCCCCGCCGTACCAAGCGCCATAGTGGACTGGCGATTGAGAAATTCGAGCAGCACCGGGCGCATATCATCCGGCAGTAAGGGAAGTTCATCGGTCATCCGGGCCGTCCTTTGAGTCCCAGCCATTCAAAATACAGGTCGTTGTCGATGCCCAGGCGCAGCAGAATACGCCCTACCGTGCCGTTCACGATGTCATCGACGCTGCGCGGCTGGCTATAAAACGCGGGCATGGGCGGCAGAATCACCGCGCCGATCTCGGCGGCCTGGACCATCAGCCGCAGGTGGCCTAGGTGCAGCGGCGTCTCGCGCACGACCAGCACCAGCGGGCGGCCTTCCTTCAACTGCACATCGGCGGCCCGCGCGATCAGGTCCCCGGCGCTGCTGTGCGCGATGTTGCTCAGGCTCTTGATGCTGCACGGCACGACGACCATACCCAGCGTGCGAAACGACCCGCTGGCAATGCTCGCGCCGATGTTGGTGGGCTTGTGAACCGCGTCGGCGAGCGCTTCTACGTCGCTGACCTTCCAGTCGGTTTCCTGCGCAATCGTGATCTTGGCGGCGTCGGAGAGCACCAGATGCGTCTCGATGCGCTGCGCGCTGTCCGCGCGTCCTTCGCGCAGCGCTTGCAGCAGGCGAATGCCATAGATTGCGCCGCTTGCGCCGGAGATTGCAACGATCAAGCGGCGGCTGTGTTCGGCTTGTGTCATGCGAGCCGGCTAGTGGTCCACGCCGACCATGACGTTAGACGCCTTGATCACCGCGTAAGCCGTTTTGCCGAGTTCCAAACCGAGGCTTTCGGCGGACGACTTGGTGATGATCGAGACAATTTCCTGCCCGCCGGGGAGTTCGATCACCACTTCGGTATTCACCGCGCCGTGATGAATGGCTTTGACAGTGCCTTGCAGGGTATTACGTGCGCTGGTCTTCATCGTGTGTGCCTCCTGTAGTCAATGGTCTTTAGCGATAAGGCTACGCCAAGAAAATAATTACCCCATCCCCCACAACCCCTTCCCTCAG